>NZ_VPBI01000015.1:0-72543 GCF_013418795.1 Acinetobacter sp. YH12120
CCACATTCAAGCAATATCTAGTTTAAATAGCTACAAATTTTGTAGAAAGTCTTTAACTAAATAAAGTATGGAACCCTTATTTAACATAATGGTGGTTATACGCAATACACTTGTATATTAATATAAATATCAGATACTTAATAAAACCAGAAAAATCTAAAAATGCACAAAAAGCCGATTTTGAAACAAGTCGGCTTTTTTATGAGCGGTTTTGATATTTTTTGCCAACATTTTTGCTCAAAAAACACTCAAAACAGAAAATCACCTACAATCTATAAGGCTTTCAACCTGAAAAAAATCCACAATTTATGGGGATAACTCTGGGGCTATTTTTAAGCCATTTTTGTACGCTTTGACGTACAGTAATTTAAGGAATCTGCTTCTAGCTGATCAAAGCTTTATTTCTTATGATGTAGTCAAGGAAAGCAGGAAGCTCCAAACAACAAGAATAAGAAAGATCAGCACAAGGATGGTTAGGTACGACAGAAGTTATACCTTGCAACCAAACACGAAAAACCCCGACAGGATGTCGGGGTTTTTTATTACCATTTGAAAACTGACTAAGTTCACTATAAAATATAGACTATAATCTATATTTTGGTTGTGATATGTGGACAGTCATCACAACAGATCTGTTTAATGAGTGGCTTGAGCAGCAAGATGAATCAACACAAGAGAAAGTCCTCGCAGCTTTGGTCGTTCTACAGCAGCAGGGACCTAGCTTAGGTCGCCCTTTAGTGGATACCGTGTATGACTCTAAATTTACCAATATGAAAGAGCTACGCGTTCAGCATAGAGGTAAACCACTTAGAGCCTTTTTTGCATTTGATCCATTACGACAGGCCATTGTGCTTTGCATCGGTGATAAAGGCGGTAAAAAGCGTTTCTATAAAAGAGATGCTGGACATTGCAGAACAGCAATACGAACTTCATCTCTCAACCCTAGGAGAACAATCTAATGGCTAAAACCTTACAGGAATTATTGGTTAGTCGCTCTCCAGAGAGCCAAGCACGTATTAAAAAAATGGCTGATGAGCTACTGTTAGAGACTCAGCTCCATCTTATTCGAGAAGAGTTAGAGATTTCCCAAAAAGAACTTGCTGAAACTTTGGGAATAAAACAGCCATCACTTTCAGCAATTGAAAATCGTGGTAATGATTTAAAGATTTCAACCATGAAAAAGTATGTTGAGGCAATGGGTGGTAAGCTCCGTATTGATGTGGAGCTTCCAACAGGAAAACATATAGGATTTAATGTGTAACGATAAAAAAGGTAGCTATAAGCCACTGCTGTCCCACAATTTTTCACAAGAGGAAGCTTAAATAAGCTTCCTCTTGTTTAATGGGGATTTTATCGGGTGAGAATAAAGCTTTTAACGTTTTTCTTTCAAACAAATTCACTTGAATGATTCTGAGTAAGCGCTGCACTGTCCAGCCTTCTTTCCCCAGATGTTGAGCGAAACTCACCAGCAAATAGGCGATTAACGCGATCCAAATTTGAGTTTGTATGGCATTACGGCTTCGGCCTAGAAATGACTTTAATTTTAAATTCTGTTTAAGTGCTTTAAAGAACAGCTCCACTTTCCAACGGTCTTTATAAATTGCAGCAATCGTTAATGCTGCCAGATGAAAGTTATTACTCAGAAACTCAAACGTCCTGTTCTTATCGGTATCATAAAATTCTATACGTCTTAATAATTTGGGAGCACCTCTTTTCTTTGCATAAGCACTACTTAATTCAATCCATTCATCCGCAATAATACCTTTAGATGCTAATACGCTGCGGCTAGATTTCACTTGATAAACTGTCTTTGGGCGCAATCGGGTGACAAAACTGACCTTTTGATGAGTCAATTGGGCAAACCATTGATAATCAATATATCCTTTGTCAAATACGACAATACTGCCAGCAGGAAATTTGAATGCTCTGCCTTGTACCATATCATTTTCAATGCCATCCCCAAGCGCCACAAATTCAGGAATGGTATTGCTGTAATTTAAGCCAACGCTAAGTTTCATGCTGGCTTTGGATTCATGCACTTTGGCCCATTCACATAAGGAAAATGACAGATCAATATGGCTGGCATCCAGGGAATATAAGGGATTCTTAAAGCGGAATTTATGAGCTACTTTTGAGTGTTCATAAGATTTAAGCAAGGTGTAAAATAGCTGTTCATACAAGGCTGCAGGCTGTTCCTGATTGATTCGAGCCAGTGTACTGCGAGGGTGATAGACTTTGCTCCGAGAGCATTCAGCTTTTCTTGTTGACACTCTAGATTAGATTGAATATCCCGCAGACTTTGTCTGCAGGAAAGTTGAGACATCAGTATGGCAATGAACTGATCCCATCTTGAAGCGGCTCTAAATTTCTGACCGACATGATGTATTTGAACAAGACGTTCAAAATCTTGTCGGAGTATGGGTTTAATCAATTGATGAAATACGGTATTCTGATATGACAAAACCTGAGTCCTTGGTCGTTAAAGTGTTGGTTCGCACTTATATTTTAACGATTCAGACTCAGGTTTTTTTATTTAAATCAAACTATGGGACAGCAGTGAGCTATAAGCTCCCTTTTTTGTGTTAGAAACCATTTAAAGTGTCTGTATTCTCACCATTAAAAATGTCTGGTTTATGATGATCTAAATAACTTCTCAGGATATGACTCTATGAACGACACTGAAAATCAAAAAAAACTCCCATTCTCAGAGGATGAATTACTCGAAAATATAGATGAATATAAAGCACATGCAGATGAAATTACTGTGCTTACAGAAACCGAATTCGATTATTCATATTTCAAACACTCTACTCCATTTTTTCAAAAACAAATTAATTACTGTAGAGACAAAACCCTTGCTACATAAGGTTTTGGAGTCGTTTGTCTAAAAATAATCATAAAACAACCTAGAGCCTGTTTATTTCCTCTTTGTATCCTTAAACGGATAAGATTTTAGAAAAACCGATGGCTCAGAATTAAAAATCATTTAACTTTTATTTGTAATTGTAAACCGAAAGTATCGAGTAATTTCTGCATGGATTTCAAAGTAGGATTGCTCCCTGGTTGCTCCATTTTTTGCAGTGTCTGTGGCGCAATCTTAGTAATTTTAGCCATATCATTCAGTGTTAAATGTAGCTCTGTTCGAATAAATCGAGCAACTTGATAAAAAGACCAGTCTGGATGATTATTGATGGTTTCAAGCACAGATAGTCTTTTTTCCATTTGTTGAATAGGGGTCAATGGTTTAAAACGTTTATCCATGGCTGATCTCCTCCAACTGCTGGCAAATATTGATTATTCGATATTGGCTATTTTCCAGAATTTCATCCGCTACTTGAAGAGCCTGCATCTTTTCTAACAATCCCCGATAAATTGGTAACTGTTCAATTAATAAAGTTTTAATTTCTTGTGGACCAATCGAAGTGCTTTCAGCTATCTGCTCAATCACAGAACTCAAAAGTGGCATACCACCATGATCATCTCTTTCCCAACGAGTAGTACGTGCAATACCATCAGGATGTAACCACATTGGCGCAAAATCAAATAATGGTGTGAGCTGAATTTTACCATTATTGAAGCGTTGGATTGCTGTATTGCGAGTATGGTTATCTTTATTGCCTAAGGCAACATTTGCGAGATCACGCTTCAAATACTCAAATACTTCCTGCTTTGGTTCGGTACAAGCCTCCATAAGCAGGGTACATATTTGATTATGGGTCATTCTAACCCCAAAGCCCGCCTTCCCACCTAGAGATGCAAGGCTTTCCTGAGCAATTCTTTCAACTTTGCCATTAATTACTTTGCGATCAAATCTTGGAATAAACAAAGTCTTGCCATGTAGCTCAAGATCCCGGTGTACACGTAGTTGCAAGTACTGAGCGACTTTCATATACAAAGCTTCGTTCATCAGGATTTTATTCAAATTTTGATCACTGCCGCGGCTAAATTTAACCAACCAATGCTGCTTAACTTGATCATCTGGAAGAGTATGATCTAGATAGAAAAGATCATCATAACCTTGTGTTAACAACAATTTTGGCCACTCACCCTGAATACCAGATGAACCAGCAATAAAAAGTCCATAAGATGCGAGCGATTCAATAAACTTCTCTTTACGTTCAATAATTTGGCTTAGGCTAAATCCCTGATTCTGCAGCTTTGGGAAATGACTTTGTAACCACTCATGAGCCTCTTTGACTCGCAGATTCCCAATTGGATTTCCTGCGCCTGCTTTTAAAAGCGCCCAGTCCGCTTGTTCCTGAACATTCTCAGAAAAATCAAGCTGTATTAGTAATTCTTTGCGGCCGTATCCTTGAGGTAATAGATCCATAAGAAATGCTGGCCAAGTTGATTCCAATCTATTTTGAACGTTCACTGGTAAGTCATAAGCAAGCGCATGACCATCTCTTAGATCCATATATGAAATAGCATATTCGAACAAATATGATGTACGTGTAGCTGCCTGCCATCCAGCATTTTGATCATCCGTAACCTCAACCAAAGCACAGTCATGCCATTCATAGTCTTGGTAGATTTGCAGTGTACAGTATTGCTTCATAATTTTATTAAAATAGTAAAATATAATGATTTTATTGATTATATATCTATTTTAATATAAAAGTATAATTAAACTAAAAATCTCAATGATCACTCTAGGTGTCTAAGAAGAACTTATACATTTCTCAAAATTGCAATAAACTCATCTGATTTGCAGTAGAATTGATCAATATTAGGTTAAATCTCACCTCCTTATATTTTAGCTATCCTTTACATCATGTCAGAACGTCAACAACTCAGCCTTAGTGAATACCTTGCCACTGTACAGGAAGTCATCCATCTGACTTTTGATGGGGCAGTGTGGGTCAAGGCTGAGATCCGTAATTTAAGTATTAAAGGCGGTCACTATTATCTTGAGTTGGCTGAGAAAGATGAAGAAAGCCATAAGGTGATCGCTAGTTGTAAAGGCACCATTTGGAAATTTACGGCACAAAAAATAGTTCTAAAGTTTGAACGAGAAAGTGGTATTGAACTGTCGAAAGACCTGAATGTACTGATCAAGGTCAAAGCTAGATTTGATCCGCAATATGGCTTCTCGGTCAATATCGAAGATATCGACTCTAGCTTTACTCTAGGAGACATCGCCAAACGCTATCAGCAGATTCTGCTGCGACTGACTGAGGAAGGCCTGCTCAATAACAATAAACAGTTGCCGGTACCCTTTGATATTCAGAATGTCTTGGTCATTGCACCGGAAAATGCTGCAGGGTTAGGTGACTTTAAAAAAGATGCGGATGCCCTGGCTCAGGCTGGTGTCTGCCATTTCGTTTATCATTCAGCAACTTTTCAGGGTAATACTGCTTCTGCCAGCATCATTCAGGTTTTGGGCCGTGCCTTAAGACAGTGGGCTCAAGATTACTTGATAGCACCAGACCTTATTGTGATTATCCGTGGTGGTGGAGCCGTGAATGACCTAGCTTACCTGAATGATTATGATCTGGCCGCACTGCTGTGTAAAAGAACTGTGCCTATCTGGGTCGGTATTGGCCACGAGAAAGACCACACTATTTTGGATGAAATTGCACACCGTTCCTTTGATACTCCGAGTAAAGTGATCGCAGGGATCCGTAACCTGATTGTGGAGCGAGTCAATGAAGTTAGTACTGCTTTGCAGACCATCAAGCTACTGTCACAGCACCAGTTGATCACCTACCAGAGCCAGAGTGATCAGTATCTGAAAACTATCAAAACTCTGACACAGAACCAGATCAATGAAGCCCAACGTAGAGTTGATATGCTGAAGAGTGATACTAAGTATCTTGCTCAACAACAGATTAAACTAGCTTCACAGCAGGTAGAGTCATTGATGAGGGAAACCTTGCTACAGAATCCACGTAATGTGATGGCCAAGGGCTATGCAATTGTCCGTAGCCAAGGCAAAGCCATCCGTTCCATACAGCAGATTACTGACCAGCAATTACAGATTGAACTTAAGGATGGCACCATTGATGCCACCGTGACACAGGTAAACGCACATGAACAATGAAGAACTAAGTTTCAAGAAAGGTTATGAAATTCTCAAGAAAAATGCCGAATTTCTTGAATCTCAGGAAGAACCGGATATTGATAACCTTATGGCGATCGTTGAAGAGTCCATGACTGCCTATAAAGCCTGCAAATTACGTATTGATGCTGTGCAACAGGCGTTGAATGACACCTTTAAAGAATAAAAATTCTAGGTCGAGAAAAGTCTAGAATGTTCTAGAAATAAAGGACATGAGATGGTGAAAACTGACAGTTAACCCAATAAATTTGCTTGAGCAGAGTTTTATTACTAACCACCTTTTCCTCGAGAGGTGTTACATGGATCCCAAACAACATACTTACGTTGTTAAATGGTTGACTGAGGATCAAGCCTGTGTCGGCTTATGTGTCGAGTTCTTCATTAAGCTGACTTAAACCAAATAGGTGAGGCTAATTAATTTAATGGCTGATCTTTAATAATCCCTGCCAGCTGAAATAGTTTTGGGTCAAATGGGTACGATTCATGGACCACTTTCGTTGTGGCAAGTAGCAGCTGCCAACAGCTAATTTAGTTTTCCCATATCTCGCCTGTACCGCTTCTAAAGTCTGCATGAGGCTTTCATTACTTTCACGCTGGCTGTGGTCCGTCAGCAGGTCAGGAGTAAAGCGCTGCTTAGCAATTAAATCCGTCAGAATTACACCACACTTTTTATATTTCACGTCAGATTTATAAATGTGTTCCAGCAGTTGCATAGCTGTTTTAATCAGATCCAAAACACAATCCGTCGGTTCAGGAAACTCAAAAGCCAACGATTTACTGTAATAGGGAACCTTTGAATCAAAAGGATTCGATTGCACAAAAGCAATGACACATCCACATAAGGAAGCGTCTGCTCGTAAACGTATGACCGCATCCTGTACATACTTGCCCATAGCCTCTTTGAGATCATCTTGCTCGGTAACTTTTTCACCAAATGAACGACTTGCTATGATTTGCTGTTTGGGGGGAGGGGCATCATCTAACTGCATACAAGAAACACCTTGCAGCTCCAATACTGTTCTTTGCATTACCACAGAAAAAAGGCTCGCCATGCGATGAGAATCTTGCATCACTAAATCCAGTACCGAATAGATTCCCATGGCATTTAGTTTTTTAACTAACTTACGACCAACGCCCCAAACTTCACCGACCTCAATGTCTGAATAAAGCATTTCCTGATCTAGGAAATCCATATTGAGTAAGTTACACACACCCTTGAAACCCTGTCTTTTTTTGGCAAGATGGTTGGCCATTTTGGCTTCAGTTTTACTACGCCCGATACCAATCGAGACGGGCAAGCCAATCCAATCCAACAATCGTTGTTTCATGTGATGCGCATACTGAGTTAAGTCAAAATTTTGTGCATAACTGGTCAGGTCTAAAAAACACTCATCAATTGAATAGATTTCCTGTTCAGGTGGCGCAACAAAACTAGCCAAAATTGAATGAAAACGCTTGGACATTTCAGCATATAAAGCATAGTTACTGGATAACACCACGACCTGATGTTGCTGAACAATATCTTGTATTTGAAAGAGAGGAACGCCCATTTTGATGCCCAGCGCTTTGGCTTCATTACTTCTTGCCACAGCACAGCCATCGTTATTGCTGAGAACAATGACAGGTTTGTTGTTTAGACTGGGATTAAATACCCGCTCACAACTGACATAACAGTTGTTAATATCAATCAGGGCATAAATCCGCTCGTAACTGCTCATCTGAACTTCTTGATCACACTGGTAACCACACCCCAAATCAGCATGGTTTGATTATCTTTCAAATAGATATCAGCAAAATCAGGATTAGCCGCCTGCAACCAGCATTGATTACCCTCAATCATTAAACGTTTAATCGTAAAATCATTGTCTATCAATGCCAGAACAATATCCCCATGCTTGGCTTCAATACTACGGTCAACGATTAGCTTGTCATTCAGATCAATCCCTGCATCACGCATGGATAAGGATTCCACTTCAACGATAAAGGTTGCCTGTTGGTTTTGAATAAGAAACTCGTTTAGATCAAGGGTCTTATCGATATAGTCCTGAGCAGGGGAAGGGAAGCCTGCAGCAACTTTTTGCAAAGCAACAGGAATCTCATAATGTGTTTTTGTCTCAAGCAATGTAATAGAGGAAATATCGTTAAACTTTGGAGTGTCATTTTTTTTCAGGTATTTCTTGATTTCCAATACACGAGACTCTGGCACCCGAATGACCTTGGTCGGTTCGTTATAGACAAAAGGACGGCCAGAACCTTTGCGTGCACCACCATGCTTATTTTGCGTCATTTTTATTATCAATCTTGATTATGTAACATAATTAAGATTATAGAAAACTCAGAATATAAAAACAAGATTGTCCGTTCTTTAATAAAGTATTATCCCAAATCTTGGGATTGCCATGATATTAGCAAAGCCACAAGATCAGTCAGACGACACAATAAAGATTGTCTAATCCTTGATCGTAGAGACTTTATATTTGAAGCAACAGAAGACCTAAAGGGCTTTACTGGTATCCATTGATTGTTCAGCAACATTAAATAAAACCGTGGAACATTGATTAAAGAATAGGCGTGGAACGTGAAAAATCATAAAAAAAGCCCACTCGAGGGTGAGTGGGCTGTAAACTAGGTGTTAGCATACTGAATTATAACACAATTTAAAAAGCTGTTGTTATTCACCAATTAAAATGTCTATGCGATAAACCATTTAAAATGTCCTGTTTTTAACTGCAAGAGTCAAGAACAGGATTTAAATTTCTTTGTTCATTGCTAGCTTTCTGAGCTTTACGACTCGGCATACTTTTCTTGGCACGGGAACGTTTATTCTGTTTTTCCAACTCTTCATGCTGTTGTTGGATATGGGCCAGAACTGCGCCTAACCGTTTATTCTCAACCACTTCATTCTGCTGCAGTCCAGTCAGTTTATTGAAGATACTGTAGTTGATCTTCCGTCCTTCATACATGATCGCAACAGTGCCATCCGGGTACTCCAGAAATGAAATGTATTGTCCAACTAATTTCTGGTTCAATTCAGTCGGTTCAAGCATATAAATACATTTGTCATACGTCAGGGTTAGATTCTTGGTGACCTTACGTGGTTCCTGCCAGGTAAAAATATCATCCAGTTCAAGATCAGATTCGGTTAATGGTCGATGTAAATTCTTTGAGTTACGCGCACACTTGGCGAACTTCTGATTGAACTGCTCAATGAAGCAGGGTAGCCAAGCATTGGCTTCAGCAATCGAACTGATGCCTTCCAGACGCATCTCTTTGATCAGACGATCCTGAAGTGTCCTGTTAGCACGTTCCACACGTCCTTTGGCCTGTGGTGAGTTGGCAAAAATAATATCGATGTTTAACTCATTCAGAATCCGCCCAAATTGCGTGATCTTGCTGTCTTGGCTCGATTTCTGATTCACTCGGAATACTGAGTGTTTATCGCTATAAAAGGCCAAAGGCTTGCCATATTGCTTAATGTAGGCTCTCGTGGAAAGCATATAGTCGAAGGTCGTTTCAGCCTCACAAAAGCGCAGATGCAACAGCTTTCCAGTGGCGTCATCGATATAAACCAGCAAACAGCATTTGGCGGATCGTCCTTCAAACCAGTCATGATAGGAGCCATCAATCTGGATCAGTTCACCGAAGCAATCACGGTTATATCTAGGCTGATATGGACGTTTCAGACGCTTGGATCGCGGAATCCAGAGCTCATTGGCAGTCATCCAGCGACGAACTGTTTCCACAGGAATATTCAGCTCAAACATGCTGCTGAGCTTCTCATGCGCCAAGGTGGGCCCAAAGCCCAGCAGATGTTCAGAAATAATGGAAAGGCACTTTGCTTTTAACAAGTCATCATGGCGACGATGGCCAGGTTGACCACGACTGGCATGAGCCAGACCTGAAACACCATCTTGATTGAGCTTCTGCAATAACCGGGTAATTTGACGGGGGAAAGATTCAGGATTTCAGCAGCACGGACTTGGGTAATACGATGATCTCGAACGTCTTGCAGAACCGCAAGACGTTGAATTTCTTTGTCAGACATAGTGATCAGCATCTATATTTCATATCCAGTCCATGATGGTTAAATCATCATAAACTAGACATTTTTATTGGTGAGAATACAGACACTTTAAATGGGTTCTAACATCTGTATTTCGTATAACATTGATTATGTTAAATAGAATAGAATTTGAACGATAAAAAATTAACAGTCATACATTATCATTAACAAATAATAGGGGACATTTTTTATGGGTGATAAATTGAAAGAAATACCAGCACTTACTGGGTGTTTTATTGCGGGTACTCTAGTGCGTGTACAGAGGGATCTAAATTTACCACGGAGAATTTGGAAAAAAATCGAAGATATACAGGTAGGTGATCTAGTTTTTGATCCTAGACAGTATCGTGGACAACAAATCCCTCTAAATTCTTGAAATATTTCTGTTCAAAGGCTTCTGGGCTTAAACAGCCGTTTGCAGAATGTCTTCTGATTCGATTGTAATAAATCTCAATATAGTCAAACAAGACAGCATTCGCTTCTTTTCGAGTGGCAAATACACTGCCATGGACCACATGAACTTTCAATGTATGAAAGAAGCTTTCGGTCACTGCATTATCCCAGCAGTTTCCCCTGCGTGACATACTTTGAACGCAGTTATTCGTCAATAATAGCGCCCTAAAATCACGACTACAGTACTGTGAGCCTTGGTCCGAATGTACCATGACACCCATTGGATACCCCTGACGAGCCATTGCATAATGAAACGCATCACATACCAATTGACGGTCTATTCGATAGCTGGTTTGCCAACCGACAATACGACGGCTGAATAGATCCAGCATCACACATAAATACAGCCAACCTTGCTTAGTACGGATATAGGTAATATCTGTTGTCCAGATCTTATTGGGTTCATTGACCGTAAATTGACGATCTAACAAGTTAGGTGCTGTAGGCAAACGATGGTTTGAATCAGTCGTATGCTTGTATTTACGTGCAATCCTGCTACGTAAACCAAGCTTTTTAAGCATTCTTCCAACGGTTCGTTCGCTCATGCTGTAACCTAAATCATGCATGTCATGTACCAATGAAGGTGCACCCAATCGTGCATGATGCTGCCAATATACGGCTTTTAAATCATTATATTTCTGCGCTAGATTGGTCTGGCGCTTTCGCCAGGCATAATAGCCTGAAGTGCTGACACCCAGGCATTTACAGACAGAAGATACAGTGACTTCATTCACATCCAGATCTTGAATTACCGTGTACTTTTCTTGGCATGATCTGTCAGAAAGTACACATGCGCTTTTTTTAAGATGTCATTGACTTCCCTAAGCTGTTTGACTTCTTTCTCTAATTCCAATATCCGCTGTTGTTCTGGTGAAAGTTGACGTTTGCTTGAACCCACTGGATTGGCTTCACGAATCCATTTGTCTAAAGTTGAATAACCCACACCTAATTTCTGGGCGATTGCAGCTGTAGGCTCGTGTGAGTTTGAAAGTGCATAATCAATTGCTTGCTGTTTAAATTTGGGATTAAAACGTTTGGCCATTTCTTGGATCTCCAAAGTTAACGTTACGTTATCTTTAGAGGGAAGTACTGTCCATTATTTTGGCTAGGATCAACATGATGAAATAGCTCTCTTAAAATCAAAGGTTCAGCTTGATCAAATGCAATATCCCTAGTCTGAACGATCTGCTTCAAGAATTTATTCACATTGTTGTCGATATGAGTGACTGTGATCTCCTGCCAGATACTAGGCACAATCAGGGCTAAAGGACGTATTTTATAAAAATGAGAGGCAATATTAATCCCATACGGATCAAGATCACCATAAAATGCCAACAAGCAGTTATCCGATACTTGTTCTAATAATTTAACTACTGTTTTAATGTTGGCCCCATGCCCACGATAGACAAACAGGCTCGACTGCCACTCAAGAGGCAACTGCATATACCAATCAAATACCCTATTCATCATGGCACCATTTTCAATAATAATGATGCGCTGTATCGATTGTATGTCATCCCTGGATGAATTTGGTCAAAAGTGAGACGATAAATATCCTCAAATCAGTAAATCATGGCTTGCCAACTGGTCGAATCTCAACACGTTCTTTGCCTATCCAATGGACATTCGCAAGGCGATTTATACCACCAATGCAATTGAATCCTTGAACAGTGTCATTCGCCATGCCACCAAGAAAAGAAAAATCTTCCCAACCGATGAATCTGTGAAAAAAGTGGTATATTTAGCGATTATGGCAGCAAGCAAAAAATGGACGATGCCCATTCAGAATTGGAAAGCTGCCATGAATCGTTTTAGTATCATGTTTGATGAACGTGTAACCAAGTATTTTTAAAACCACATTTACACAGAATTATTTACACCCTCATTAAATAGTGTAATTATCAGTAGATACCAAATTTACAATCTTCAATGGCTTGCATTTTTTTAGTAGTTGACTCAGCCAACGTTTTACGTTGCTCTTGAATTGCAGGGTCACGAGTAAAAATAGGTAGTTCTTTAACTTTAGTCCGATATTCTGTTTCAATTTCATGACACACTTTAATATTTTCTATTGTTTTATTGACAAAATTTTCATCTACTTTTTTGTACTGATTTTTAGAAATACGTAATGTTTGACCATCATCAGATAAATGTAAGGGCATAGCAGCTAAACCATTATTAACCGCTAAAGTATCATCTTTTTTTTCCAATACGAGAGAACTTCCCTCTTTACCATTCACCACATTACTACGAGCAACCACATTTTCTTTAAGAATATAACTATCTTTACCCTCTTTAAAAATTTGCATAATGCGCTTTCCTTGCACATTTTCTAATTGCCAGTAGCCAACCATTTTGTCATGTTTATTACCACAAGCTGATAAAAAAACCGTCGACATTGATAATAAGATTACTAACTTTTTCATAAGTAAACCTCTGAAAATAATAAAGATTCTTCTAAGCACAACTTTTTATAACTATCACTAGTCGTTTTTAGGTTAAACTGAAATATATCAAAAAATAAATAAAATACATACATTTATTTTTAATTGAATTATTTCAAGTGGAAACTACACCCCAAATTTGCTAAATAGGTTTTCCAGCGTTTCAGTTATACAATGTTTTATGAGATCTGGACTAAATTCAACAGCATCATGAAAAGTTAGAACAACAAAATATCCGAAACTATTCCCAAAAGATGTCAAACAGGAAGCCCATTTGAAACTTTACTTAATGGAAAACGAATTTGGGCTGATAAGAATTTAGCCCAAATTTAACCTGACAGGCACAATAAAAAACGGGGAACTGTCAGATCAGTTTTGAGCTAGTATAAGTGAAGGGTTGTCCTTGTTAGCAGCAGTGTAAAAATGCCCCCTTGGTTATGGTTAATATAGCGGTCTTTTTGAACACTATCTGTACCCTATTCTTTTGAACTGGAAAGCTCTTCAGCCAACTGCTCAGCCTGTTCCAATACAGTTTCTGTAGCCAATAAAGCCATATCAGGTGGATAGCCATACTTCTTCAGCAATCTCTTCACGATGACTCTTAACTTTGCTCTAGCAGCTTCCTTGATCGTCCAATCCAAAGTCACATTCTTACGAATAGAATCAGTGAGTACGACTGCAAGTTCTCTCAATATGTCTTTCTGCATCAATTCTCGAGCACTGTCATTGTCTGCTACTGCTGAGTAGAACGCATATTCGTATTCAGTCAGGTTGAGTTCTTCAGCCAGTTTGTCTGACTCCTGAATTGTCTTAGCTAACTTGATCAGTTCATCAATGACTTCTGCTGCAGTAAGTACCTTGTTCTGATAACCCTTAATTGCTGAAATCAACATATCCATGAGCTTCTTACCTTGGGTGACACTGCGTTGCTCTCGTACCTTAATCTCATCACCAAGTAACTTCTTAAGTGTTTCAAGCGCAATGTTCTTATGCTTATAGTCTTTCATCTCCTGCATAAACTCATCAGAGAGAATCGAGATATCTGGTTTCTGAATCCCTGCAGCATCGAAGATATCTACCACTTGCTCTGTGACTAGAGCTTGGTCAATGGTTTGCTTTACCTTGGCTTCAAGCTCAGCATTACTTAAGCCAGAAATCTTGCCTGTACCATCACTAAACTTAGCAAGACGTGCTTTGACTGCTTGGAAGAATGCCACCACTGGTGCAGCTTCCATAGCATGTGGATGAGGTACAGCTAATGCGAATGCCTGTGACATCGCTGTGACTGCTGTCAGGAAGCGAGTCTTCCCTTCTCCTTGATCTACACCAAGGATATGCTCTTCCGCTTCTAAAATGATGTTGAGCTTACGAGAAGTATCTGCAGTGAAGTACTCTTGGTAGTTGAAGCCATGCAAAATGCCATCAAGCACTTCTAGCTTTTCTTGCAGGATCGTTGCAGCTTCATCCTGCACCAATGCAGGATCACCTTTACCACCTGCTTCTGAGTAAAACGATAAGGCTTCTTTCAAGTCAGATGCGATACCAAGATAGTCCACAACCAAGCCACCAGCCTTGTCTTTGTAGACACGGTTGACTCGTGCAATCGCTTGCATGAGGTTGTGACCTTTCATTGGTTTGTCGATGTAAAGGGTGTGCATACTTGGGGCATCGAAACCAGTCAGCCACATATCACGAACAATAACGAGTTTGAGCTTATCATCATTGTCTTTCATACGATCTGCTAAGCGTTGGCGCTGTTGCTTGGTAGTGTGATGTTTAGCAATCACCTCACCATCTGAAGCTGAGGCAGTCATCACAACTTTGATTACACCATCATTCAGATCATCACTGTGCCACTCTGGTTTGATCTTTACAATCTCGTTGTAAAGGTCTACAGCGATCCTGCGAGACATGCTGACGATCATGCCTTTGCCTTGGTTTGCATTGGCTTTAAGACGCTGCTCAAAGTGTTCTACGATGTCCTTTGCAATGGCTTTGATACGTTCTTTACTGCCGATCAAACCTTCGACTCTTGCCCACTTCGCACGTTCTTTTTGAGTTTGGTTTAAGTCATCTTCAGTAAACTGGTCATCAAAGTCTTCAATCAGCTCTTTGCCTTCCTCACTGATGGCAATCTTAGCTAGGCGGCTTTCATAGAAGATACGAACAGTTGCACCATCCTCCACTGCTTGCGAGATGTCATAGATATCTACATAGTTCCCGAAGACTGCAGGTGTGTTTACATCCGTCTTCTCAATTGGTGTTCCTGTGAAACCAAGGTAAGTAGCATTAGGAAGTGCATCACGCATGTACTTGGCAAAACCATAGACAGTACGTTTACCGACAACCTTGCCATCTTCATCTTTGACATCGACTTCCTTGGCATTAAAGCCATACTGAGAACGATGTGCTTCATCTGCAATCACGACAATGTTGGTTCGGTCTGACAGTTGCTCGTAGACGCTAGTGCCATCATCCGGTTGGAACTTTTGGATGGTGGTGAAGATCACGCCACCTGAACCCACCTTGAGTAACTCTTTGAGTTCTTCTCGGCTGTCTGCTTGTCGTGGTGTTTGTCTAAGGAGTTGGCTTGATGCAGCGAATGTACCAAAGAGCTGATCATCTAGATCATTACGATCTGTGATCACAACGACTGTTGGATTATCCAAAGCCAAGACAATCTTGCCTGTGTAGAAAACCATAGACAAAGACTTACCTGAGCCTTGGGTATGCCATACCACACCGGCTTTCTTGTCACCGACTGCTTGTTGCTGTACCAATTCGAGCTTACTTCTACCTTGATGTTGCATGGCAACTTCTGCTGATTTCGAGTCCGAGTTCACTGCAGACGCACGAATAGTCGAGAGGACTGCTGCATTCACTGCATAGTACTGATGATATGCAGCCATCTTCTTGATGGTCTTAATGGTGATTAAGCCATTGGTATCCTCGTGCTTCGTTGATTCATAGACAATGAAGTGTCGAATCATGTCGAGTAGTGTGACTGGATTCAGTAAACCATGAATCAGGACTTCTAGCTGTGCTTGTGTCTTCTTGGCTTTGGTTTGACCATTGTTTGTCTTCCACGCCATGTAGCGACTGTAGTCTGCTGAGACAGTACCTGCTTTCGCCTCTAAACCATCAGAGATGACGTTGAAAGCATTGTAGGTAAACAAGCTAGGGATTTGGCTTTGATAGGTCTGTATTTGCTTGTATGCGCCTTCTACAGTGGCAT
The DNA here is from genome assembly GCF_013418795.1 of Acinetobacter sp. YH12120. NCBI lineage: Bacteria > Pseudomonadati > Pseudomonadota > Gammaproteobacteria > Moraxellales > Moraxellaceae > Acinetobacter > Acinetobacter sp. YH12120. The sequence goes on from NZ_VPBI01000015.1 coordinate 16,257, forward strand.
TCTCGTCTGTTGCATTCTTGAGTTCAATGACCACCAAGGGTAAGCCATTCACATACAAGATAATGTCTGGTCGTCTTGTCCAGCGATCTTCTTTGATGGTTACTTGATTGACGACAAGGAATTCGTTATTGGTTGGATTCTCAAAGTCAATCAACCAAGCATACTCACCTTGAGTGTTACCCTCTTTGCTCACCTCAATGTTAATGCCCTCAGTGAGCAGTCGGTGGAATGCTTGGTTATTACTGAGTAGATCAGGGGATTGAATATTGGTGACTTGCTTTAGTGCTTCAGTACATTTGTCTTGGCTTAAATGAGGATTTAAGCGTTGTAATGCATCAAGCACTTTGTCTTCCAAGATGACCTGCTTATAGCTTCGTAGAGGGTTAGTGCCCTTCGATTCAATCTCAGGTCCATACACATAGGTATAGCCCAATCCCTCTAGTTGCTCTATCGCCATCAGCTCAATGTCTGATTCGGTCATCTTAGTCACTTGATTATTTCCCCCTAAACTTATCCATATAACCTGGACTCATTAATTTTTTATATGATGTAAAGCTAAGAAACCTTATTCATCGTCCTGCACGTTATAGCCATACTTCTGCACAGCATTCTCAATAGCGCCCTCAAACTTATGGCAAACATATAGATAGAGTTCAGCATCTACCATCAGTACTCCAGGAACACCTAAACCATCATTGAGTGGAATCAGAGTCTTTTGTGAACCAATCTGAACTGTTGGTCGTTGGTATGAGCAATTCACAGTGACTTTATGTGGCGATCTATTCCAGTCAATTTTCTTGGCTTCCCACTCACGACTACCGCCCAGCAAGGTGACTTGAATCTTGGATTCAGTCGCTGTCTTATTCAGTTGTTTGTAAGAGACAAACTTGGCGACTGAACAAGGAGAGTGATAACAGGTTTCTATGACTTTACCTTTTTGTATGCCGCTATGATTGAATTTAGCCGGTGCTGCTTGAACGGTTGCAGCAAAGCTAACTACAGCAATCAAGCCAAATCCCATTTGAATCATGCGCTTTATCATTCTGTTTTTCCTCTTTGTTCTCTTTTACTTAATCCATCGGCACAGCGATCTTATTCACTTTCCAACTCAAACCATCACGAACCATTTTGACAGTGACGGCTTTGGAATCATTTGGATGTTGGATCACAACCTCAAAGTCACTGAATGAGGTATAGCGAGTTTTGTACTCTGCTTGATCTTCTTCTTTGGTTTCTGTTGTTGATGCTCCCTGTGATGAATGTGCTGCATCTTTAAGGTCTTTGCCTTGCATCATCATGGTCATCCCTTCAGGTGTGACAAAACCATCAATCATCTTGTCTACCATGGTAGATGCAAGCATGGCACCTAGTGCTGCGAAACCATCATCTTTATGGGTTGCCATCTCTTTCATCATCATGGCATTCATTTGATCTTTGAAGCTCTGACGCACACTTGGATAGTCGATGTACTTGGACACCTTTTCGCTATCACCTACTTGTGCAGCATTCTTGATGTTATTGATGGCAATGTATGGCGAAGCATACAAGTAGCCACAGATCACTACGACTAAGGCAATGATTGCCCCTATAATTTTTTTATTCAATTCAGCCCCCTGAATGTAAAAAAGGTGAAGCCATCAAATGACTTCACCTCAAATGTTATGCAACTTCTTCTGTTTGGTATTGGACTCTGACTTCGCCGCTCATCAGCTTAGGAAGCAAGGTATCTCGTAGTTGTTCAAGTGTTTGGATTTGCTTCTTGTTAGATGAAACCTTTTGCATCGAAGGAGTAATCAACAGCGAATACTCTTCAAGGTAGTCTAAACTTGGAGTCTTAAAAGAGATATTTAACATATCTTCTGGCTTAACCCTTTGATGACTGCCACTGGTTCCCGAAGCACTCATTGCTAATTCATCAATAACATCTCTTGAATTGAATAAGCTATACAAGAACATTAAATGAGATCCTACTTTAGGCTTCAAATTCTGAAACTCTGTTGAACATACATAATTATCTTTGACATCAGTTAATAACCATATACGAGGCACTCTTGGATTCAGCTTTGAGACTAAAATTGAGTTCTCACATACTCTGTACTTATTACTCAGAATTTCCGCACCCAATTCAATAGTAGGCTTTTCTCCTGAATCAAAAGCAGGCAAACTAAAATGATAGTATGTCTTAAGAGGATCTTTTGATGGGTTCACATTGTCTTTGATATGAGTAGCTATATCACTTACTAGTAAATCATCCCAATCCTCTTTCGCTTCCTCAATAAACCATTGACGAAACAGTGTTTCAGCCATGGCTTCCAAAGTCTTGTTCTGACAGTGCAGTAAGTCGATCTTGTCATCTAATGATGAAAGGATTGAGGCTATGGCTTTTTGTTCAGGGAGAGACGGAAAGCATATCTCTTCTTGATGAACATCATTACGGTTAACTCCAGGCACCGCACTTTTGTCACTAAATTTTTCCCAATCCAATGTTTGCAAAAAGTAGTAGATGAACTTTTTGTCATTCCCCTTAAAGTCGTTTACATAAAGAGATGTGTTTAATGGCCAAAATGGTACATCACTGAAAAAAACTGAACCAATGGTTCCATATCGGCCCGTCACAACACCTGATTCATTTACTTTGGCTTCATTATGAAAATCAGCAAAACCTGAAGAAGCAATGATGGGAACACTACCAGAAACACGAGATTGCTTTGGTAAGTCATAACCACGTTTTAGGGTAAAGAAGCTATCTAATCGCCCAACCTGCCACTCACTCATACAACCACCTTTGCTAAGTTCTCAGCAATGGCTTGGTTTAGCTTGGCTTCCTCAGCAAGCTGTGCTTCAAACTCTGCCTTTAAGCTTGTAAAGCGTACCTTGAAGTCGAACTCATCTTCATCATCAGCTAAACCAACATAACGACCTGGCGTCAGTACATAATCAAGCTCAGCGACTTTCTCAAGTGGTACAGATGCACAGAAGCCTGCAACATCCTCATACTCACCACCCTTGTTACGCCAATTGTGGTAAGTGTCTGTGATGAGCTTAATATCTTCATCAGACAAGACTTTGGTTCTGCGGTTAATCAGATGACCTAGGTTACGAGCATCAATGAACAGAATCTCATTGCTACGATCTTGGTATTGGCTTGAGTTAACACGGTCACGACGCATAAACCATAAAGCAGCAGGAATCTGTGTGTTCAGGAACAGCTTGGCAGGTAGGTTCACAATACAGTCGATGACATTGGCTTCTGAAACCAAGGCTTTACGAATCTCACCTTCACCACTGGTCTTAGAGGTTAATGCACCTTTAGCAAGCACAACGCCTGCCTGACCTTTAGGACTCATGTGATACAAGAAGTGTTGCATCCATGCGAAGTTCGCATTGCCTGCAGGTGGTGTACCTAGAGACCAACGAGCATCACCCACTAACTGCTCACCGCTCCAATCAGAGACGTTGAATGGTGGATTAGCAATGATGTAATCCGCTTTCAGGTCTTTGTGTGCATCATTCAGGAATGAACCCTCAGAGTTCCATTTCACATGCTCTGAGTTAATGCCACGAATGGCTAAGTTCATCTTGGCCAAACGCCAAGTTGTCTGGTTACTTTCTTGACCATAGATGGAGATGTCGTCCACTAAACCCTGATGCGATTCTACGAATTTCTCAGACTGTACGAACATACCACCTGAACCACAGCAAGGATCGAATACACGTCCTTTGTATGGCTCTAGCATTTCAACCAATAAGCTCACGATGGATTTAGGCGTGTAGAACTGCCCACCTTGCTTACCTTCAGCTAAAGCGAACTCACCTAGGAAGTACTCGAATACGTGTCCTAAAACGTCGGCAGAGCGATCTTTTGCATCACCTAGGGCAATGTTACCAATGAGGTCTATCAGCTCACCTAGGCTCGTAGGATCGAGATTTTGACGTGCATAGACTTTAGGTAGTACACCTTTGAGCTGAGGGTTCTCATTCTCAATGGCTTCCATTGCATCGTCTACAATCTTACCAATGGTGACTTGCTTTGCTTGGTTTAACAGGTATGACCAACGTGCGATCTCAGGAACGAAGAAGACGTTGTATGCAGTGTATTCATCACGATCTTCAGGATCAGCTCCTGCAAACTCTCCCTCACCTTCAACCAATAGGTTGTAGTGAGCTTCAAATGAGTCAGAGATGTACTTGAGGAAGATCAAACCAAGGACTACATGCTTGTACTCAGCAGCATCAATGTTCTTACGAAGTTTGTCTGCAGCTTTCCAAAGAATGACCTCAATGGGTTCTTGTTTGGTTTGCTTTGGAGTACGTGCCATGGAATTGTCCTGCAATGAATAGGTTATCTAGTTTTAGTTAAACCAATAGTACCCAATAATACGCTCGTGTGTAAGTATTGATACGTCATTTCTTGTCGTACAATTTAAGTATTAAAAAAGTGTAGCAAGTTGCTACACTTTTCAGACTAATCACAAACCCCACTTTAGCGATCGTTAAAGTGGGGGTATTTTCTAAACTTCTATCGCTTATTCATAGTGATTTATTTTTAAGCGTATTGATGGCTAAAAAATACAATAAAAATTAACTTCGATAAGTGCAAGGCGATTTTCTTCAAGTTTTGTGCTGTAACTGACAGTAAACATTGCTGCGTTACTTGCATAACAGAGACCCTGTAATTATTTTGCAACGGCAAAATTCGTTCAACAGTCTCCTTATCGGGACAATATAGATGCGCGACACGTTCATGAATGATATTGAGATCAATCGCTTTGTCTATTTTACGTATAAGATAATTTTTAGGAATAAACTCTTCTAGCGTAACCATATCAATTTCAGTTTGGGTGGTATAATTTTTCGCATGTGATAATTATAAAAAATTCTCACGTAAGTGTGAGAGTTTTATGAGCAAACTGAAAAGTGTAGCAAGTTGCTACACTTTTTCACTTTTCTGAATAAGCTGTTTTAAAAAATCTTCTAGTTGTAAAAGACTAGCTTCATCAATTTCTGAAATTTTAAGAGAGATATTGAGCTGTTTTTGATTCAGTTTGATATTTCCAGCAACCTTACCATCATATTCGATTTTTCTTACCACTGATGTCGTGGTTACTTTTTCTGGATCTTGACTCAATAGTTTTTCAGCATAAGAAGTAACTTTGCTTTGCTCCAGTTTTTTTTCTTTTAATTTCTCCCAAGCACCGAGTAAAGCTGTTTCCGCCTCCGAAAGTTGCTCTATATGATCCGATAAAAATTTCTTGAACGCTGTTGCAGCAGTACGACCGACTAGACCTGGCTCCAAATCCAGGTCATTCAACATTGCTTTAGGCAGCTTTTCATACGATAGATATTTGTACATATCTTCGCGATTTAAACCCAATGAATTAGCTAAACGTTGCTTGTTCTTCTTCAACTTTTCATCAAGTGAGTTCAAACCAATAAAAATTTCATAATCTGTCAGATCTTGACGCTTTAAATTTTCAGCTAGGGTTAACAAAGATGCTTCTTCATCATTAGCATCAATGATAATGGCTTCAATCACCGACTTGCCGAGTAATTGATGCGCCCGTAAGCGTCGCTCGCCTGCAATCAGTTCATATTTCAGATTATCAAGTTTACGCACTGTAATGGGCTGCAAAAGGCCGATTTCATTAATAGAATCCGCCAGTTCTTTTAATTGAGAATCTTCAAATACTTTACGCGGTTGGTTGGGACTGCGACTGATATCCTCAATAGGAACATTACGTCTAAATTCTTTTAGCTCTTTAATATTGTCTTTCTGTGCTTGCTGATGTTTTTCTGTATTTTGTTTCAATTTTTGAGCTAAAAGCTCTTTAGTGCTTGCCATAATACTCTCAGGTTTAAACTTTCGCTACAATTTCATAAGCAAGGCTTTCAAAAGCCTTACGTACTTTTGAATTTTTTTCTACTTTCAAAAGTGGCTGTTGCAGAATTGCTGCTTGATTAACTTTAGTACTTTGAGGAATGGTAGTTTGTAAAATTTTTCCAACCTGTTTTAAAGCTTCATCCCGAATCAATTTACAAACATTCTGACGTTCATCATGTTTAATCAGTAAAGCGCCTAAAAGCTCTAAATCTGGATTAATACGTTTTATCTTTTCAAGATGGTTTAAAAGATCTGTTACCCCATACAGTCCATATTGTGATCCAGATTCGATAGGGATAATGACATGTGTTGATGATGCTAAGGCATTACTGGTTAATAGTTTAAGACTAGGTGGGCAATCAATTAATATGAAGTCGTAAAGATCTTTTAACAGTTCTAGCTTGATGCTTAATTCTTCTGAAGGACGAGGAGCTTCTTCTTTAAGCTGGTCTTCAGTTTTTCCTAAATTTAATGAGCCATAAATTAATGATACTTTTTCAAAGTTTGTTTCTTCTTGTAATGCATCAGCTAATAATGAAATATCACCAACGAGTAATTCTGCTGAAGTAACAACAATTTCGCTTGGATGTTGGATCCCAATGTGTAAACTTGCGTTTGCTTGAGGATCTAAATCAATGACTAAAACTTTATTGCCAAGATTTGCAAGTTCAGAGGCTAGATGTACAACGGTCGTTGTTTTGCCACATCCACCTTTGTGGTTAGCAACCGTAATAATTTTTGCAGACATACGTGTCAGATGCTTCCGTATTTGAATGTTTAACAATATAAATAACTTTCACTCATCATACTATAGTTTTTAAATTTATAAATCTTATTTATTTAGGTGTAAAACAACTTAAAAAACTAATTTTTAAATAAGCTAGCTTAATTAATAATTAGTATAATTATTTATTTAGCTAATTAATAATTAAGACTGTTTTTTTGCTATATAAAACAAATGCTTATAAGTTTAAAAGTGGAGGGCTTGTCACCGTAAAGTGGAAGGTTTGTCACTCAAAGGTGGAAGGTCTGTCACTCAAAGGTGGAAGGTCTGTCACTCAAAGGTGGGAGGTCTGTCACCGTAAAGTGGAAAGTTTGTCACAAGAGTGGAAGGTTTGTCACTACTATTTTTAAAAAGGTTATATTTTTTAAAAAACTCTTGCAAAAATAAATACTTAATTTGTTGATAAAGTTGGCTAAACAATCTTTAAGGGTGGAAGGTTTGTCACTATGTGTTAGCACCCTGTGGATAAATTTTTTTTATTGGATATTTCCTGATGATTATCTATTCATTTATACCTTTCAAATCTAATGAAAGGTGGAAGCCTTGTCACATCTAGGTTTCTATCTGACATAGCATACCTAAATTTGGAAGAAATAAGTGAAAATGGGTATTTTGAACTGTTAGTTTAGAGCTAAAGGTGGAAGGTCTGTCACTATATGGTGGAAATAATATATTTCATTCCACTTTAAGGACAATAAATCGTCAAAAATGCATATTTCTGATGACAAGCCTTCCACTCTTAGATTCTTGTGGTGAAAGTCTTGAAAGTTTTTCCACTTTTGTATATAAAAATAGAATTAAATATATAAATATCACGGTTATGACAGAATCAGAATCATTGCAAGAAGAATTGAATCATATTCCTTACTGTATAGGCAATATTCGTCATAATGGCGTTGTTAGCACTAGTAACCGCTTAATTCGCCCAATTGAGTTATCAGCCAATGAATATAAGGCGCTCCTATATGCAATGGCTGTTGCAAATTATAGTGAGAAAAATAGGGTAAATGGTGAAATCACAGAACAAACCTATATTTATCTGTATAAGGATGATTTGGCAGATTTACTAGGATTGAATAAACGCAATTCGATTAATGTTGCAATAGACCGGATTTATAAAGAACTTTCATCTAGGGTGGCTCATTTTATTATTGAGGAACCTACTGATGATGGTAAGAGAAAGACTAAAAAAGTACATTCTGTCGTTCCTATTATCCGTGAGTTAAGATGGGAAGATGATTCTAAAAATGCCATTCAGATTCGTTTTACCAGTGAGGTGTTACCGTATTTCACGCAGTTGGCTGGGGGGAATTTCACCACCTATCAATTGAAACATCTGTTTGCCTTGGATTCTGTTGCTAGTATGAGTCTTTATACGTATTTCATTAAAAATGAATTCAAGTACGCAAGCCAAAAGAGTTATGAAGTCCCAATGCTTTTAGAAAACTTGAAAGCTCTGATTGATATTAATGAAACTAAATATGATCGCTGGGTAGATTTTAGACGCTATGTATTAGATAAAATAGTTGCAGAAATTAACGAAAATACAGATCTACAACTAGAGTATGAAACCATAAAAAAAGGGCGCCCAATTGTGGGGGTGAATTTTAAACTGCATCAGCGTATTACTGATAAAACACTAAATGAAACTGCTGTAATTGAAAAAATTTATCTTGATGTTCCATTTGAAGAGAATGCATTAGTAAAAGAATTGGGGGCAAAATTCGATACGAATGTACGTTCCTGGTACATTTTTAATAATGATGAAAAGTATTCGCAGTTCAAGAAGTGGTTTAAAAAAATTGGTTGTCTCACTGACTCTCAAGCAAATATTGTTATTAATGACACTTTATTCCAAATGGATTTTGCTGAAGTTGGTATGAGCTTGAATGACTTTAAACGTAATATGAAGCATAAACTAAAAAATAATCCGGAATTTGTACAAAGTATTCGTGATAGGCTGAATGATATTTTTGGTAAAGAGCTTGTCTAAGGAAAAATGTAGCAACTTGCTACACATTTTTTAATGTATCACTGAAGAATTCAAGTACTAAGAAAATTGGATACAAAATATCTGTGTGTATAGCTGAATGAAAAATAGTTAAAAGAATAGATATTATTTTTAGATTTTACACTTTTGTTGTTCCTCATATATTTTTGCAGAAAAAAGTTTTTCAGTGCTCAAAAAATGGTGTGGTTAAGATAGGGAGATCAACCAAGTTTTAAGTATATAGAGTAATTTAGATAAAAAATTACTAAATATTTTTATAGCCTTTGTATAAAGCAGCGGATCATGAAAACTATTAAAATAGCCTAAGCTTATTAGCTTTGTTGTAAAAATTTACTCTGAGATGCTTCTTAAGCTAGATATTTGATGCTGTTGCGTCTAGCCACAAATGATAAGCTAAAGACCGTTTTAGCTAAAGATGATGACGATCAACTTGGCGATACCATTGATTTGTAAGTGTCCTCTAAACTCTATGCCAATCTTTTAATTTGGATCACTTTGTATGTCGGCAACTTTTGCAGTACACCATTTAAATAGGCATACAGATCTAGACCATTCAACTTTGCTGACTGGATCAATGTCATGATGTTAGCAACTCGCTGACCACTGCGCAGTGATCCAACATACAACCAGTTCTTACGACTTAAAGCCCAAGGGTGCATTTGGTTCTCCACCAAATCATTGTAAATAGATAGATTACCATCATCTGAATAGCGGCTTAAGGCTTGCCAGCGCTTTAGAGTGTAATTGATTGCCTTAGCGGTGGTAGAGCTTGATGGCACCATCAGATGATGTTGGTTGAGCAATTCATATAGTTGTTGCATCACTGGTTGACTATGCCGTTGCCGGTATTCGCAGCGTTGTTGCGCTGTACCGTCGGTCTTGTGCCTTAACTCTGCTTCTATCGCATACAATTTCTGAATCAGCACCAGTGCCTGTTCAGCAATCTGACTTTTCCCAGTGATATGCAGTTCATGGAATTTACGACATGCATGTGCCATGCAACCTACTTCAATGATCTGACCTGATTTGAAATGTGCTTTATAACCACTGTAATCATCACAGACCAGATGTCCCTGCCAGCCATTCAGGAATTCTTCTGCATGCAGACCTGAACGGTTTCTTGAAAGTCATAGATCACCCCCTTGCTGCAGCACCACCTGTTTTAAGGCATTGACCAGAGGTTCAAGTGTCTACACCACAGCGACCAATCCAATCTGACAGGGTGGATCTAGATAGATCTACACCTGCGCGCAGAAAGATCTGTCGCTGACGATACAGCGGTAAGTGATCAGCATATTTGGATACCAGCACATGGCTAAGTAACTCAAGTGTCGCAATACATTTATCGATCACATAGGCAGGCATCGTTTGCTGAGTCAGGGTGTCACATTGATCACAAACCCATTTACCACGCACATGCTGTTCTTTATAGAACTGCGCTGGTCTGAAATTCAATTTTTCACTGATATTCGCCGATACGACGCAGTGTGCACCCACAGATGTATTGCGTTGATGCAGATTCATGCTCAATACGTACGGTTGCTAAATGATCTGGGAGTAGTCGACGTTTATGTTTATTTATCCAATGAGCCGTAAAACACCCTCATTTATGGAGGTGATATAAGGCTCGATTTTTAATTCTAATGAGGTGATTGTTGTTGCTCGATGTATTGTTTAATAATTTCTAATGGCGCACCACCGCAACTTGAAGCAAAGTAACTTGGCGACCATAAAGAATCACCCCAAAGTTTGTTTTTAATTTCAGGAAAGTCTTTTCTAAGGTGGCGACTAGATAGACCTTTTAAGCTATTCACTAAATTTGAAATAGCAACTTTTGGTGGGTAATTAATTAATAAATGAACATGATCATCCTCCCCATTAAATTCAATCAATACAGCATCAAAATCCAAAGCCCGATATTGGCAATAGTCACCAACATAATATACATTAAATTGTATAAATTGCTGTGTATATAAGTACAATGAAATAAACAACTTACGTTTTCAAATATTTTTTATTGGAATTAATTTTTATTAAGATCGTTTAATTGTGGTCACATAAGTTTTTAAAAATTTACCAAATTATCACCAACATAATTTTGTGATGATTAATTAGGTAAACCGAATGGTAAAAAATCAGGTTGATGGAATTATATATGGCCAGCCTAGGCTTTTATCAGCATTAATTAACTGTATAACCCCCAAAAAAAATTAAAACAGACACTCACCATTAAAACTTAGGTGTAGCACGAGAGTTAAGCAGTATCCGTTACGATGATTTATTGAAGTCATTTTATTTCTAACTGCAATTGAGCAGGCCTACCAATGCAAGCCAGATGTAAACAAAATTTAAAAGCCGGTAGTGCTTTGCCTTGTTTTAAGGAATATAGCTGTAAGCGTGCATTATTTTCTTTTGTTGTTGGGTAACCTTCTAGTTTCTGATTTGCCTTGGCAAGTTTGAGTAGATTCGGCGTAATTTCTTTGTTTAAAAAATTAACCATATCTATTCCAAGTAAATGCCACATGTTGGCAGGAAACAGATCTTTGGCCGCATAGTAGAATTTTTCCAGATTCTGAATATTTTTCCGCGTTGAATGTAAACCTGTATGTGAAGCAGTTACGTGATTAATAAAGAATTCTAAGACATACCTAATATTTTCAGGTGACTTTTGATAGCAGGCTTGTAGATAGTTAAAAAAATGTGTGACCAATAAAAGGTCCTCATTAGTATCAATCATTGACGGTTTGATGTATTGCAGTTCGGTTATATGAAAAAGTCTTGGATTGTTTTTTCTAGATTTAAGTTGTTTGAGTTGGATTGCATTGTCATACCAATACTTGATGAGCTCATGAGATAGGCAAAGTTCTTGTGCTACGCGCTCCGTATCATATTTGTATAACTCTAATAAGCAGAGTGCCTTATAAAATAGATCAAGATCGATTTTAGATTCTGGAGTCGCGACAAAATAGTCAAAAATACAATGTTCTTGCGTTTGATTTACCTCTAATTCTGCATGTAGTGTGTGAGCATTGCTCGCTATCCATTTTTCTTGATTGTTTAGAAGGAGTTTACAGAGCGTTGTAGCATGCATTTCAAAATTGAATTCAGACTGATCATTGAGCGATTTTAGAAAATGTAACTCTTGTGTTGAATTGCTTATCCCCAGCATTTTCTTAACCAAACCATTGCTTAGTAATGGGCGATATTTGGAAAATTGATAACCTGCAATAAAGTAAGCTACATGAATATAACTTTTAAAGGTCTCGATGGGTTCGAGATGCCCCAAAAGATGTGCGATGATAATCCAATGATTTTGATCAATTGAATTACGTAATAACTCAGCCCTGAGCTGATTATATTCAACTTCCGTATAGTCTGTGAGGCTATCAGACAAAAAATGATAATCACATTTAAAAATTAATGCTAAATGATTTGCTGCAGAATGTCTAAATGAATGAAATGTATAGTGATGTTGCTTGAATAACTGATCCATAAAATTTTTAAAGGGTGCAGTCAGCATGTGCTGGCTGAGTTTCTTATTCTCATTGAACTGACTGAATAAATAATCATTCGGTTTTTTTGTTAACCGCTGTTTGACAACATATTGATGAAATTGTTGATACTCAGATGCTTTGAGTAAGCAATACACGGGCACGCTACGTTGCGCGCTGTCAGTCTTTAATCTGTGTTCATTGCCTATTTTTTCTGACCCATATGGCTTGACCAATAATGATATTCTGTTTAATCCTTCAGTATCTTTGATACGTAAACCAATCATTTCATTAATTCGCATCCCAGTTCTGTAAGCAAGCGTATAAATAAGACTAAGATTTTCATAGTCATGTTGAGAGATGATATTTTGTAGATGTGCTTGTTGAAGTTTTTTGATTAACAGTTGAAATGTGACTGGGCTGATAATACGTGTGCGTGGTCTGGTTTGTTGATCCAGCGTCTCTAAAGTGAATGCTGGGGCATCGAATAGTTGTTCTTGAAATTGATGAAAACGTTTGAGTGTTTTTACAATTTGAGCAGCCGATTTTTTAACAGTATCTTCGAGCAGACTTTCAGCAATACAGTTATTTTGATAAATCTGTGCATATATTTTTTGCAGGCGTGTTTCTTCATCGTCCTCAGAAAATTGATATTGTAAAGAATAGATTAGCCAAGGCTCACCAATTCGAGTGTAGTATGTGTAAATTGAGCTTTTGGCTAACTGGCTATTGTTGGAAATGATTTTAGCAAAAATTGTAGCGCAAAAATCAAATCTCTGAGCTAGCAGATCTATATCTTCTTGAGGTGGTTTAAAGAGACTAATTAACCACAGGGTGATTCGTTTACTGTATTCATTAAAGAGTTTTGCATTCTCCATACAATAATCGATCATGAGTTGATAGATTGGGGCATCTGTTTGGCGAAGACGAATAATTTTTAATAAGTCTTTATGAATTTTTAGTACATCTTTTAGTGCATCTTGCTCATGATGCAAATAAACAGTTTGTGGAGGTAAATTCTTAGACTGATGAATGACTTCAGTAGTGAGCTCATGCTTATATTTAAATTTTGGTTGCACAAAACGCTCAAACTCTTGTTCGGGTAAACCACAACTGAGTAAATTCCCGATGAGGCATTCAGAGAGCGCCGGATCTATATCTACGTTGGGAAGCTGTAACCAGTTGTAGCGAGCATGCTGAAGTAAATGCGATAAGCTATTTTTTTTAAACTTTTTCTTTATTTTTCGAAAGATATACTCAAGATAGCCCTCTACGGGAAGATGAACATGTCGAATATCTCTCAGATTAAAATGTATTAGCCACAGACGTGTGACGGGGTCTGGAATAAAATTTCTAGATTTTCGAACAGTATATTCATCAATAAAAATATCGCCATAATGATTAGAATGGGATTCTAAAAAAAGAATATTAAGGTCTTTATAATGGCGTACTTTTACTGGATTTCTGAGGTGTTCAAGCAAGGCATTAAGTTCAGCTTTTTCATTTAAGCCACCAAATAGAATGGCAGACAATATAATATTGCCCACGATTTCCTCATTTGAGAATGAGTCACAGCTTTCAGCCAATTCCCAATAATTATAAAGCTGTTGTACGAGGTCATTTATTTCATGACCATCGGCATTCCAGCTCATGGTCACGATAGGCTTATCTCTTTTAATATCTAAAACAGCATGAGGCAGCTCTAAATCCAAGCGATGCTGAGCATTTAACTCTTTGATGTAATCTTCAAAAAAATCATATGCAAACTTGATCCACTTTTTACTCGTAGAGTTTTTCTTGATGTGGCTATAAACCTCGCCGTAATCACCTAGCAAATGTGGATTCTGATCAAACTGCTGTTCTGAAAAATATTTGCGGAGTGAAGCATGAACTTCATTTTGAATTTTTTGTTCATTTAATTGTCGAGTAAGTTCTCGTTTCTTTTCGGCAAACAGTTGATCTGCTTTTTTAAGCGATGAGGACATTTAAATTCACTCCAATAATTTCAAAATATTCCTGCATTTCATTTAAATGTGTTGCGAGCGCGCGATATTGGTTCAGAGACAAACTAGAAAATGGATGTGCGGCTTCCTGTTGGAAGGCTTCATGTCCAAAAAGTGCAAGTATTAAAGGCTCGGGGATTTGTTTGTTGGTGAGAAAGGCACGTGTTGTATGGCGGTGCCAGTTGGGATGTGCTAACCCAACTTCAGGATGAAAGTCACGCACATTGGAAGGTGTAAGCGGAGTGAGTGTGCCATTTTGTAAAAGATTTAACAGAGGCTGTTCATTATTAAATATGGCATCAATTTGGGCTGAGATTTCGCGGTTAATCGCCATGTAATGTTGTTGGATATGTTCGAGGAAACGAAGATATTTCTTTAATTCACCGATGAGAAATGCACAAAGTGGAATCAAGCGTCCAAAGCCACGTCTACCACCGACCTCTTTGTCAGACAGCATAATTGTCTGTTGCTGAAAACTTATATTATTCAAAAAACCTGGAAAGTCCCGAACAGGTCGTGCAGCGGTAAACAAAAGTAGGATATGCCACATCCAAATGCTATAAGCATTAAAACTTTCTACCCAGTCGTTATCTGAAGTCGTATAAATTTTGGTGTAAAGATAGAAAAGGATGTCCTTTATGACATTTTTACTTGGTGCTTTTTGGCTACCAAAGCAGATGGACTGATCACTATAGACAATATCACCGTAGTCATTTTCAGCGAGCTGTGTACATAGTTCAGATAAAACTTTGACATAATTTTTTTGTAATTTATTTACATTGTAATGGCAGTAAGAGCTTGAAGAAGAGTGACTTGCATCTACACCAGTGATGATGTCAGCAAGTTGCCTATTGCCTGTTTTTTGCAAAATAACATGATGCAGTAATGAGCTAGTTTTTGATAAGTTCAGCTGAGGAATTTTGACTTCATCTTTTATTATTCTAATTTTTTTCTTTAGCTCATCTTCAGTGATGATTGGTTCTGCTTTGATACGATCAATAAAGTGATTTGGGATAGGGATATCTAAATGAACGGTGTTATTGATCAGTGACTCCGGATATTCAAACGTTGCATCTTCAAAAATGCTGAATTTGGTTGAGAGATAGTATTGGTCACTTTGCAATTTAATGACTTGGCGATGATTTAATCTTTTTACACGCCTTTTTTGAAAATTTAACCAGTCTTTAAAGCCAACGCCTGTGATTAAGCAAAGTAATACAACGAGCACGCTTTTATCATTATGTTTTTTATCATCATGATACAGGTATGTAATTAGGTCAGAAATAGTATAAACACTTGGGAGTAAACAACTTGCAGTGAGCAAATGATCTTGTCGTTGCATATGTTTTGGAATTAACGAAAGTGCCATACGTTGGGCATTTTTAGAATGTCTGGCAAGTGGTGTAATCTGATCTGCTTGAACAATAACAGAGGGGTCTTCTTGCTCGTCAAGGGCTTGCTCATTAGCTAAACCTCTATTACTTTTTTTAGTCTCAATGATTTCGTTAATAGTTCCATCGGTATCCCATGTACGATATTGCAGTTTACTATCTACACTTGATTTGGCAATTTTTGGACGGCTTTTTAGTACATAATTGAATGCAATACGTAATTCATCACAGAAATTTTTCTGAAAATCATTTAGTTCTTGATCTGCTTCAGGTTGAAGAGCAGACTCTACAAATTGCTCTAATGATAGAAATAAAGCAGGGAATTTAAGAGTTAAGAATGCTTGATAATCTAATGCGTGAGCATCTTTTTTTTTTGCAAAAAAAGACTTGTTTGCAACGCGGAAACGCTGAAATAAGCGCTTAATCGTATTGAGATGCTCTGTATGTTGTTTTTCAAATAAATCTGGTTTGATCTGCGGCAATGCTAATAAATATAGTGCTGCTTTAAGGACGAGCACATTCCAGGTGAGTAGTTCCGTGTGCGCATGATAAATGCTGGCAATACTGTTGATGTAATACGTGATTGGGGAATCACCAATTTTAGATTTTCTAGACGCTTGGAGAGTAGCGGGAATGCGAGGTGGTGAACTTGTAGAAATATCAGATTCAATCTCACTGAGAACAAGCCCCTTAAGATAATCTGAGCAGTCATGGTAAACCAATAGATCTGCGATAAAGTTAATATGTGCATGAAGACACAAATCCTCTGCATTAAAAAGCTTTTTTAATAAGTCTGATAATAAAATTTTGGGTTGAGGAAGGGGCTTAGTTTCACTTTCGTGCATATGAACAATTCCAAAAATCTGTTGGATTTGGTGAAAAATCATTTTGATTTAAATAATGATCGACGACTTTTGATTGCTTGCTGACTTCGTCAAGTAGATGCTGGCGACGTGCATGGATTTTTCTGTTTCTATTGTGGAGTTGTGTATGGCTAAAATTGAGTAACTTACCAAGCCCCTCAAGACTGAGCGTTTTATGTGCTTTGAATGAATGTAAGCGATTAAAGTCGAGTAAAACTTCAGTCGAAATATATCGGTTGATCGCTTGCTGAAGATGCTGCGGATTTAAATTGTGTATATCAAAAGTATTTGCTTGCAAAAAACTTAAGAATTCAAAGCTTGCATAGTGTTTGAGTTGTTGTTGTAAGTTGGCATCAGGTGGGAACGTATATACATGTAATTCCTGAGGTGAAGGCGGAAGCTTCATGTGATGCAGGTACAAATCAAAATTATCAGCGATCCAGAAATTGGATATTCCTGCTATAGACCAAACATTGAGTTTGTTTGATGCTAAACGAAAATGAGAAGTTAATCGTAGAGCTCGAAAGGCCATGTGATAGCAGTGATGAATGCCAGCAAAATCTGGATGAGTGTTTAATGCGAGTTTAGAAAGATCTCGCTTGAAGATAATTTTGGGGTTATCAAAATTAAATGAACATTCAGAAGTTACTTGTTTACGCGTTCCACGGCACATATTTAGATTATTAAAATATAACTATGATACATTTCTACTATTTAACTGTTTACTTTTCAAGTAATCTAACGGTATTTATTGTGTAAGTGTAGAAAAGTAGACACAATTTATAGTTTTGGTGTGCATAATTTAATTTGGTTCTATTTTTATTAGTAATATTTTTAAGCTATTACCGAGGTTGGGATTGATTGATTGTATGGCTGTGATTCCTGCTACAAAGTAGTAAAAGTTAGATCATAAAAATTTACCCCAACCTTGGCAAGGTCACCGAGATTTATTCCATTAAATGACCTTAATTATAAGTATATGATTTGATTACTGGTATATAGTTTTTGGTGGAGTAAAATTTTGATCA
Organism: Acinetobacter sp. YH12120; assembly: GCF_013418795.1. Lineage (NCBI taxonomy): Bacteria > Pseudomonadati > Pseudomonadota > Gammaproteobacteria > Moraxellales > Moraxellaceae > Acinetobacter > Acinetobacter sp. YH12120. The sequence goes on from NZ_VPBI01000015.1 coordinate 33,709, forward strand.
ATTTAGATCATTTAATGTGGTTTTGGTCACTTCATTTTAGACATTTTAGTTTATAAAAGTCACCTATGTTTTGATGCTGATTTTCGTGAGAAATAATAACAATATATAGTTTAATATAATGATTATTAATAATTTATAAATCGACTACAACATGTAGTAGCGAAGATGCTCAAAATGCACTTACTACGTAACATCAGTTAAATAAAAGTCTCCCACAAACCCAATACGGTTCACTTGGGCCTATGCAGTCTGAAATAGGTTTATAAACTTAATCTGATCTTAAGAACTTAATCTTAGCTTTGTAGAGAAAATCTCTTGAAGGATGAAACGAGTGGATCAGCGAGTAGATGTACTAAATTTTAAAAAACTATTATATCTAATGAGCGTCTTGATCTTGATTAGCCTTGGGCTATGGTGGGGAAGTAAGCTGCTCTCGAATAAAAATATAGAGGCTAAAGTAGAGAGACAGGTTTCAGAGGCTGAGAGGAGTCCTGAAGTCTCAGAGCAACAAATCTTAATTTCTTCAAAACAAATTGAGCAAGTTGGGATCAAATTACACACATTAGGTGCTTCTTCTACTAACATACAAAAACAAATTATTTTACAAGGGCAAGTACAGTGGTCACCAGAAAGCAAAGTTGTACTGACTAGTCCTGTTTCAGGAATGGTGCAGCAAGTTTTGGTACAACCCTTGGCAGAAGTTACCCGGAATCATCATGTACTTGCTGTACATAGTCCAGATTTAATTCAGATTCAAAATGAAATATTGCAGCTTCGTGCTCAACAACAATTAGCCCAGCAAAATTTAACACGTGAACGTAGCTTATATGCTGAAGGCATTATTGCCGAGAAGCGTGTGCAAGAGGCACAGAATCAAGTACAGCGTCTTAATATTAACTTAGGTGCAAAACAGCGAATGCTGCAATTTATGGGAGGAGGGCAGGTAAATAGTCTAAATTCCATTGTCTATGTTAAAAGCCCAACAAGTGGTTATATAGAAAACTTACAGGTTTCTACAGGTCAGTATGTTGAGGCTGGTACAGTATTAGGTCAACTTGTAAACGCTGATTCACCGTTACAATTGTTATTACAAGCTAATTTAGCTGACAGTAAATATGTGCATATTGGGGATGTTGTTCAGGTTGAAGGTTGTGATATTACAGGGCATATACAAAATATCGCTCCAGCACTTGTAGGGAATACACAAACTCAAAATATCATCGTACAAATGGATACCAAACATAATTGTTTGCGGGTGCAACAATTTGTCAAAGTTCATGTTCAAAGTAAGCAGCCAACAGTAATTGCAGCATGGCCAGTACCAAGTACTGCCATAACCTCACAAGATGGTAAACACATTATTTTTGTTAAAAATCAGAAGGGGTTTGAAGCTGTAACGGTTGAAGTTCTATCAGCTGATCAGCAGCAAAGTTATATTACAGCTGAAAAATTAAAACCCAAAATGCAACTTGCTATCAGTGGTGTAGAGCGTCTCAAGGCGGTGTGGTCTGGCTTTGGTGCAGAGCAAGCACCTATTAGCACTACAGAACGTTGAGGTGAGACATATGTTAAAACGTCTTATCGCCTTTTCACTTAGTCAGCGCATTTTAATATTATTGCTCACATTGGCGATCAGTGTGGCAGGCTACATTGCTTTTACGAAACTACCAATTGATGCTTTTCCTGATGTGTCAAGTACGCAAGTACAAATTGTGATGAAATCGCCCGGCATGACGCCCGAAGAGGTGGAAAGCCGTATTGTTGTACCCATTGAACAAGAAATGTTGGGAATATCTCATCAGACAGTAATGCGTTCGCAATCTAAATACGCGATTGCGATTATCACATTAGACTTTGCTGAAGGCACTGACCCTTATTGGGCTAGACAACAGGTGAATGAACGTTTAAGTAATGTGATGTCTGCATTACCAAGTAGTACGTCAGGTGGAATTGCACCCATGACGACCCCATTAGGTGAATCTTTTATGTTTACCTTACATGGGCCACTCAGTGATATGGAAAAACGAACTCTACTTGATCGGGTGGTTCGTCCACAACTTCGTAAAATTGAAGGGGTCGCCGATGTTAACGCTTTGGGGGGACTTGTTCGTACATTTGAAGTGACCCCTAATTTAGAGGCCCTGGCGGCACGAGGCTTATCTTTAACACAGCTACAACAGGCAATCGAGCTAAATAATGCCAGTGATGGTGCTGGGCGGCTTAATGAAAATGGAGAGTCATTACTGATCCGAAGCGATAGCCGCGTCAGAAACCTTGAAGAGTTAGGCGATATTATTGTTTCTAGCCATCAAGGAACATTGGTGCGGGTTAAAGATGTTGCACAGGTACATACTGGAGCACTCACACGCTATGGTGCAGTGACTGAAAATGGCCAAGGTGAGGCTGTCCAAGGTATTGTATTAACTTTAAAAGGTGCGAATGCACGTCAAGTCGTTCAACATGTTCGTGAGCATTTGTCCGACATTGAAAAAACTCTGCCACAGGGTACAACGATTGAACCATTTTATGATCGTGGTGAGTTGGTAAACCGAGCCATTCATACCGTAAGTAAAACGTTATTAGAAGCTATTGTCTTAGTCTTGATTTTACTTTTATTGTTCTTAGGAAACCTAAGGTCTGCTTTAGTGGTTGCGGCAGTTTTACCATTATCTGCACTAAGTACTTTTTTGATGATGCACCATTTTGGTTTAAGTGCCAATTTAATGTCTTTAGGTGGTTTGACGATTGCGATTGGTTTATTAGTGGATGCTGCAGTTGTAGTGGTTGAAAATATTGAAATGCAACTTGCTGAAGCAAAAGAGTCACCGCAACGTTCTTTTTTACCGCCATTAAATATGATTTACCGCGCAGTGTCTGAGGTTGCAGTACCAGTCACAGCAGGCATGATCATTATTATGTTAGTGTTTATTCCATTGGTCACGCTTGAAGGATTGGAAGGGAAGCTCTTTTCACCTGTGGCTTTAACAATTGTATTTGCTTTATCAAGTTCACTAATTTTTTCTTTGACAGTGATTCCTGTACTGTGTTCATTCTTTCTAAAACCGAAAGCACATCACACACCCTTTTTAGTAGCTAAATTAGAAACTGGTTACCGAAAACTTTTGAATCTGAGTTTAGCCCATCCTAAACAGATTTATGTCTTAGCAGGTGGTACCTTACTTCTGGCTGCATTGATTTTCCCATTCATTGGAAAGTCATTTATGCCAACCATGGATGAGGGAGATACTATTTTACAGTTAGAAAAAATCCCTTCGATTAGCTTACAAAACTCAATTGCATTAGATCTGGATATTCAAAAACGTATTTTGGAACAAGTGCCTGAAGTTGAAAGAATTGTGGCACGTACAGGTTCTGATGAATTGGGATTAGACCCTATGGGGTTAAATGAAACAGATAGTTTCATTGTGCTAAAACCACAAACGCAATGGCAAGTCAAAAATAAAGAGCAAATTTTAGAAAAAATTCGTCTTGTACTTCAAGATGTTCCTGGCGTGAACTTAACATTTAGTCAACCCATAGAGATGCGCACTTCAGAAATGTTGTCTGGAGTACGAGGAGATTTGGCTGTCAAAATTTTTGGAAGTGATTTAGACCAGCTTAATGATTTATCAAAGCAAATTGCAATAGTTCTACAAGGCATTGAAGGCAATGAAGATGTCATGACACTCGAAAATTCGGGAGTACAGTATCAAGAGCTGCGAATCCATCGTGATATGGCTATACGAAATCAATTGGACAGTCAAAATGTTCAAGCCCAACTCAAGATGCTCGTGGAAGGCAAAGAAATAGGTTCCATTATTGAACAGGGGCGCCCTGTTCCATTAATGATGAAAGGGGATCCACGTTTGGGAGAGTCGAGTTTTGAATTTTCCAATATTGCCTTGCCAATTGAGAATGCAGCTGCAGTGCCATTGTTATCTTTAGCAGAAGTGGTTAAGACTGAGGGTGTCGTAAAAATTGATCGTGAAAATGCATCACGAATGTCAGTGGTACGTGCCAACGTACGTGATCGTGATTTAGTTAGTTTTGTAGATGAAGCAAAACAATTGGTTGCAGAGAAAGTCAAGTTACCAACCGGCTACTCACTCAAATGGGGGGGGCAATTTGAAAACCAACAACGTGCGGCTGCTCGCTTAATGCTTGTTGTACCTGCTGCATTAACAATGATCTTCTTTTTACTATTTACGACTTTGGGTTCGGTGCGTCAAGCCGTATTGGTTTTCGTCAATATTCCCTTTGCGTTAGTCGGTGGAGTATTTGCATTAGCATTAACAGGTGAGTATTTATCTGTTCCTGCATCAGTTGGTTTTATTGCCTTGATGGGGATTGCTGTACTGAATGGTTTAGTGATGATTAGTTATTTTAATCAACTGATTTCTCGTGGTGTTGCAATTGAGGAAGTTGTTCGTGAAGGTGCTATGCGCCGTTTACGTCCAGTCATGATGACCGCGAGTATTGCAGCTTTAGGTTTGATCCCATTGTTATTTACTACTGGCCCTGGTGCCGAGATTCAACGTCCATTGGCGATAGTTGTGATTGGAGGGCTTATTTCTTGTACTTTGCTGACTCTGATTTTACTTCCTAACTTGTTTAAAAAATTTGGTTTAGCGCGAGATCATCATGTCTGAAATATGCCAACTCTCTATTAACGTGTCCTCTGATATTGCTGAAGAACTTATGGAGCATTTGTGGTTAATTCCTGAGTTGATTTCAGGGTGTACTTGTGTCAACGCACAAGGGTTTGGTAATCGCCAACATTATCGTAATGTTCAGGAAAAAATTCGCGGAGCAACTGAACGGAATCTTATATTGCTGATTGTACAACACGAATCTGTATCATTGGTTTTGGCGCATATTCAGCAAAAATTTAAATCAAGTGATTGTTTTTATTGGGTCATACCTACATTAATTTCTGGTTATATGAGCCAAGGAGCACTTGACTAATGACATTAAATATCAAATTTAAATCAACACTTCTAGGCCAAATTTGGTATCTGTTTGGGTTGGGCTATTGTTTTACAGTGGCTTCGACAGCAATTGCAAAACCTCAACTTGAAGCTGCTTTGCCACCACTTGAAGCAGTACAACAGAGTCTAGTAGAACATCCGAATGTGCGTGCTGCAATATCAGAGCAAGATTATGCAGACTTTGCCCGACAAGGATTAAAAGTAGGGCAAAATCCGTGGACTGTTACAGCCGGTATGCAAGTACGTAAGACGGATACACAACTAGAGCGAAAACAAGCCAATAGTTATGAACCTAGTTTGGGGATAGAAAAACAAATACGTTTGCCTAATAAATACCGGCTAGATCAAGATCTAGCACAACGTATTTCAAGTATTGCAGAACTGAAGTATGAGAATGCTCAACATCAAGCATCTAAAATGTTGTTAAATAGTTGGTTTGCTTATATGCGAAGCACATTGCATTTGAAGCGACTGCAAGAACAGCTGGATCAAATTCAGCAATTTATCCAAGTGACTGAACAACGTATTCGAGCAGGAGATGCACCACGACTTGAGCTAATGCTCTTGAAGAATGAGTACCAACAACTTGAGGAACAATATATACAAGCTAAAGCTGCATATATTCAAGCTCAGCAATTGTTGGCCCGCGATTATAGAGGAAAGATCCCTGAACAGTGGAGCAGCGATGTTATACAGCCTAGCCCTATACAGTATAGTCAAGCAGAGTGGGTACAGAAAATTTTGTCAGTTAATCATGAGTTAGCACTCGTAAGGATGCAAGCTACACAGCAATACGCAGTATTAAAAAGAGAGCAGCTTAATAGACTGCCAGATCCTACGATTGGTTTTGGTTACAGTAGGGAGCAATCGGGAGAGGAGAATTTATTAGGGGTTAGTGTTTCAATTCCTTTGACTGCGCGACAAGTCGGTATTGCTTCAGGAATGGCAGCGGCAGAAGCAAAAAAAGCGGATTTGGAGGTATTGCGTGTAGAAAAACGTCTGCGTCAAGAAATACAGGGGTGGGTGATTCAAATGGAGTCAGCGACTGTACGGAATACGAAGGCGCAAGAAAACTTACAACTGTTGCAACAACAACATCACTTGATGCAAAAAGCGTATAAATTAGGTGAGTTGAATCTCAATGAGCTTTTGTTGCATTCGCAGCAATTGATTGAAGCACGTAGCCGAGTCGATCAAGCTAAAGTAGATTATGCAGAAAGTATGAGTTCCTTATTACTTGATTCTCATCAATTGTGGCCTTTACATGAGATGGATAGAATTTAACAGTAATATTTACGAGCATAGTAGGGATTATAAATTTGCGCTGTAGTTTGGTAAGCAAGAGAAAAAGGTGTTATGAGAGTTCTATTGGTAGAAGATGATAGCTTGTTGGCAAAAGCAACTGCACGTGGTCTAGATCAAATGGGCTTTGTAGTTGACATTGCGAGCACAGCAGAGCAAGCGTACCATTTTTTAGTGAGTTATCATTATCACTTTATTCTACTAGACTTAGGTTTGCCTGATCGAAATGGGATTGAAATTTTAAAATCACTACGTCGCAAAAAGAATCAAGTTGGAATTATTATTCTGACTGCTCAAGATCAAGTTGATGATCGTATTACAGGTCTAGAGGCAGGAGCTGATGATTTTGTTGTTAAACCTTATGATTTACATGAGGTCGTAGCAAGGATTCATGCTGTATTACGCCGAATTTCAGGAGAGGTAGGGGACCTAATTCAGGTTGGAAATATTAGTATTAACAAAGCGAGTAAACAAGTACTGTTAAATCAAGTCGAAATTGAGTTGACACATAAAGAGTTTCATTTATTGGAGTTATTTACTCTCAATCGTGGTCGTGTAATTTCGCGTGAAAATATAGAAAATTCATTTTATGCTTATGACGTTGATGTGAGTAGTAATGTTGTACAAGTCCATATTCATAACTTGCGTCGGAAATTAGGTAAAAATATTATCCGTACAGTACAAGGTTTTGGATATATCATGGATGAACAGCATTAAATGGCTGATCCAATTCGCAGCTATTCATTAACCCAGCGCTTATCTATAATTTTACTGGCAATTACCACTAGCGTTTGGTTGGGTAGTTTAGGAAGTATTTATTGGGGAATGCAAAACACTGCCAATAATATTTTTGATAAGTCATTAGCAGAAACTGCTCATGCTTTATTGTCTACGACTCTAAGTACCCTAGATGGAAAAGTACCGCAGCATACAGTGATTGAAAAAGCTAAGGGTGAGCATTATGACCAAATTGTATTTCAAATTTGGCATCGTGATGGACAATTAATTTATCGTTCTATTGGTGTGGAAACACAGCCATTTGTTCAGCAAGATAATTTTGGTTGGATTAAACTGAATAATAATACTTATCGTAGTTATTCTGTTTGGGATAGTACGCATACAATACAGGTACAAATTGCGCAGGTTTGGACAATTCGAAAAGATATTCAGCAAGATATGTTGCTGTTTTTGATTTTGGTTTCAATCATATTTTTGCCATTATTATTATGGTTGATTATTTGCACGATCCGTCGTCATTTATTGGCTGTATATAGCATTAGTCAAAACTTAGAAAAACAATCCATTGAACATTTAAATCCAATTAAGCCAGTTGTACCGAAAGAAATAGAACCTTTAGTGAGCTCTTTAAATACCTTACTTAGTGAGATTGCTGAAAGTATGCAACGTGAAAAACGTTTTACCTCAAATGCCGCTCATGAACTCCGTACACCATTAGCTGCTATACGCTTACATGCCCAAGTACTTCAAAATGCACGTTCCAATGAGGAGTCTAAGGAAGCTGCACAGGACATTATTACAGGAGTAGACAAAGCATCAAGAATGATTACTCAGTTGCTTACATTAGCGAGGCTTGAACCGAATGCCACACAAAACAAAAGCAATATTGATTTGGTAGATATTGTTAAAGGTACAGTTGAAATGATGGGTATTCAGTTCAGAAAAGCAGGTGTAGACTTACAATTGCATCTCACCTCAGTGTGCGTTTGGGGGCAGTCAGATCAGTTGGAAATTATGTTGAGAAATATACTCGAAAATGCCATTCTTTATCGTAGTTCAATACATAAACCTATTATTAAAGTCAGTTGTGGAAGTATTGGAAATGGTAGTTTTATACAGGTTGAAGATAACGGCATAGGTCTAGATGAAGCACAAATCCCATTTATATTTCAGCGTTTTTATAGAATAAATCAAGCCAGTTCTGTAGTAGGAAGTGGTCTGGGATTATCTATTGTGAAGCAGATTATTGACTCTCATTTAGGCAAGATTACTTTACAACGTGCAAATGCAGTTGGAGGATTGATTGTCAGAATTGAATTTTTCAAAAAATTGAATATTTATTAAAACGATAGTCAAAAAAATAGATTTTATCATATTGATTTATAAATTTAATTTAAATGCTGGCGTATATCGTTGTCCACTCATAATGTTCTCTCCTATGCAAAAAGAATAGACGAAATTTGTCTAGGAGAATGGTGGCAGTCCAGGGCCTGGTTCAAGCATGACTTGAGTAATACTCGGGCTGTGCTCATGATTTGCTTGAGCATTACTTGCGGATTTTCCCCAACGTGCTTGGGCTGCATTTTTGGTTTTATCAGATTTGATTTGAAATCAAAATATGTATAAGTTTTTGTAGCTCTCAGATTATTTTAAGTCATTTTTAAGATTCAAATTTTAGGCTAAAGCATATTAAAGTCTTTGAACTAAAAAAAATGCTTAAGCTGCCTTCTTTTCCCGGTCTACGCCAGATCAAACCCCTCAGCCTTGCACGCTTCAACCTGTTACTCGCCATTTGGCTGGGACTGGTCTTAAACTTTGCTTTCTATCAGAAAATCCATCAACTGACGCCTTATACCAACCTCAAGGCAGACGCATTATTGGCGGCTACAGTCTTGGTAGTTATCGGCTTGTACAATCTGGTCTTGCAGTGGCTGAACTGGAAATGGAATGCCAAGATACTGGCCAGTGTGCTGATCATTCTGGGCGGTTTTAGTGCTTATTTTGTCAATAGTCTGGGGGTTGTTATTACGCCGGACCAGATCCAGAATATGCTGCAGACCGATGCCCGGGAAGTCCGTGATCTCTGGTCAATACGGCTGGTGATCTGGACGCTGGTCTTTGTGATTTTTCCTTTGTGTATCGTCTGGATGCTGAACATTCAGCCTGCATCTTTCGGGCGTCAATTGTTGCATAAAAGCCTGAGCAGTCTGTTTTCGGCCGTATTGATTCTAGGACTGTTATTCTGTTTTTATGTCGATTATGCAGCCATCTTCCGCGAGCACCGCGATCTGAAGGGCATGATTTCCCCGCAAAATAGTATTGCATCCACCGTATCCTACTATAAAAAGAAAGCACCTAAAGCCAATTTGCCTTTGATTCCTTATGGTGAAGATGCCCATCTGCTGCAGCAGGCTCAAATACAGAAACAACCCAAATTGATGGTGCTGGTGGTTGGGGAGACTGCACGTGCCGAGAGTTTTGCTTTAAATGGTTATGCACGCAATACCAATCCTGAACTGAGCAAGTTACCGATAATTAATTTCAATCAAGTCAGTTCTTGCGGAACTGCCACAGCTGTTTCAGTACCGTGTATGTTTTCAGGGATGACACGTCAAAACTATAATGAACAGTTGGCTAGCCACCGAGAAGGTTTGCTGGATATTGCTCAGCGGGCCGGTTATCAGGTGACCTGGATTGATAATAATTCGGGCTGTAAAGGTGCCTGTGACCGCGTACAAAAATACCAGATTCCAGCCCAACTGAAACAGAGATGGTGTGATGCTGGTGGTGAATGTTTTGATGAAATCCTGGTGGATAGCCTGAAAGATTATCTGGCGCATCTGGATAAAAACAACTCGAAACCGCAGTTAATTGTACTGCATCAGATGGGCAGTCATGGCCCCGCATATTTCAAGCGCTCCAAAGCACCATATCAGCCATTTCAACCGACCTGTAATACCAATGCCATTCAGGGCTGCAGTACAGAAGAATTAAAGAATAGCTATGATAATTCGATTGTATATACAGACCATGTTCTTGCCGAGATCATTGAAACTTTAAAGCAACAGACTCAATATCAAACCGGTTTCTGGTATCTGTCTGATCATGGAGAATCTACCGGAGAGCACGGTTTATACCTGCATGGTGCTCCTTATAGCATGGCGCCCACGCAGCAAACCCATATCCCAATGCTGATGTGGTTTTCTGATACCTGGCAACAGTATAATGCCCTGCAGCTAAACTGTTTAAAAACACAGACCGGACAGGCACGCAGTCACGATCATCTTTTCCCCAGCTTATTAAGTATGCTGGATATAAAAACGCAAGTGATTGAAGCTAAAAATGATATGCTTGCACAATGCTCATCATCATTAAAAAACAGAGCTTGAAATGCATAAAATACTGATTATTGAAGATGACTTTATGATTGCCGAGTCGACTGAAACATTGCTTAAACTGCATCAGTTTGAGGTGTACTGGGTCAATAATGGGATTGAGGGTTTAAAACAATTACAGCAGCAGGTCTACGATATTGTGCTGCTCGATTTAGGTTTGCCAATGATGGATGGCATGTTGGTGCTAAAAAATATCCGGCAGAAGTTTCCGAATTTACCGGTATTGATTATCTCTGCCCGGGATCAATTACAAAACCGGGTAGATGGGCTGAATCAGGGAGCTGATGACTACTTGATTAAACCCTATGAGTTTGACGAACTGCTGGCCCGTATTCATGCCTTAATCCGACGTGCCGGCTTAAAAAATACTGTGACAGATATGAATAAGAAATTATCACACAGTGGGCTGGAACTGGACCTGGAACAGCACATCGTATGCTTTAATGGTGAACCGATCGAGTTGTCTAATCGGGAATGGTCTATTCTCACTGCACTCCTCATGCATCCTAGCAAAATTTTTTCTAAAAACGATTTAGAAGACAAACTTTATGATTTCGATAAGTTGACAAAAATAACTAATCATGCGAAAAAGTTTTTTTAGTTAACAGATGTTCACACATGCCTCGAATTGTTTCTGTACCACTTAGTTTAGAACAGCGAGAATGACTCATTTTTCTGGCCAAGCATGCAAAACATTGGCGTGAAAGACAACGTGCCCAAACTATTCTCTGGCTTTCTGAAGGTAAAAGTGTTGCGGAAGTTGCCACTCTACAAGAAACCCCAACCTTGGCAATAGTCACCAACATAATTTACATTAAATTGTATAAATTGCTGTGTATATAAGTACAATAACATCAATAACTTACGTTTTAAAATATTTTTATTGGAATTAATGTTTATTAAGATCGTTTAATTTTGGTCACATAAGTTTTTAAAAATTTACCAAATAATCACCAACATAATTTTGTGATGATTAATTAGGTAAACCGAATGGTAAAAAATCAGGTTGATGGAGTTATATATGGCTGAACCGTACCGGGTTTGTCGGAGACTTTTTTATTTAAGTTAGGCCACCTGACCTAACGGGTTAATCTTATGCTGCTGTTAGGGTCTAAAAATAGCAGTTTTGAAGGGCTTTATCGAGTGATTTTTTCAACACTCTACGCAATTATGGATATCATAGTATCCACTTTATGTTTTATTTCGCTATAATGGATATAACTGTATCCATTTGGTCTTTGCGGATGAATTTTACCTTACTTGATGATACCGATGTAAGCCAAGCTTATGCGGCTTATTTACGTGAGTTACGCAAGCAGGCAAAGCTGTCGCGCGCTGCATTGGCTGAGCGAAGCTGCGTACCTGCGGCCACCATTAAGAAATTTGAGCTGACCGGGCAAATTTCATTTCGTCAATTGCTGTTGCTATGGCAGACACTTGATTCGCTAGATAGGCTTTATCAGCTCACGCAACTTAGCAAAGAACGCGCTGCTATACCCATGAGTATTGATGAGGTGCTAAAAGATGAGTTTTAAACCGATTCAGAAGCTTAATGTTACTCGTACGCTAAGCTCAGGTGAGCAGATATCTGTTGGAGTCTTGGCGCAGAATCGGCAAGGCGTTTTTTTTCAGTATACTGACGACTATTTGCAGCAGTTTGGCAATTTATCACCGTTTACCTTGCAAGCGAATACGCTAGTTCAAGCCGCACCTAAAGCGCCGCACCAAGGTGTACATGGCGTATTTGGGGATTGTTTGCCCGATGGCTGGGGCATGTTGTTACAAGATCGTATTTTCCGGCAAAAGGGCATCCTACCTAATCAATTAACGGCGATGGATAGACTGGCCTTTGTCGGTGATAAAGGCATGGGAGCGCTGTCTTTTGCTCCGGTGTCTGAGTTTTCAGCCACGACATACGCGGACATTGATTTAGCAACCTTGGGCTTAGAAGCACAAACGCTGTTCGATGCTTCAATGTCAGATTATATGGATGATAATCACGATGAGTTAGATGGGCATACGCAACAGGTGTTGGCCGCATTAGTCGCCGGTGGTAGTTCGGGTGGAGCAAGGCCTAAGGCGCAGATTTATATGCCTGCAGGGGAAACTCAGCATTGTCGAACCTTTGCTCAGCCTGGAGATGAGGCTTGGCTGATTAAGTTTACCTCGAAAAATCTCGCGCTCGGGCATGAAGAAGGGTTGTGTGAAGCGGTTTATTTGCAAATGGCCGAGCTTGCCAAGTGCCAACCACCAGTCTGGCAACTCATTGAAGCACCAACTACAAGCGGTGCGTCTGCCTGGTTGGCGCTTAAGCGTTTTGATTATGTCACGGAGCAGGCCCGTTTAAGCGGTAATCGCAGTTCAGGTCGCTTGCATATGCACAGCGCTTGCGGGCTGCTGGATGCAGACTTTCGAACGCCAAGTTTAGATTATATTGACTTGATCAAAGCCAGCCGTCAGTTGTGTAAATCTCCTGCTGCTGGGCAGCTGCAATTTCGCCGTGCCGTTTTTAACCTGCTGTCGTCTAACCAAGACGACCACAGTAAAAACTGGGCGTTTTTGCAAGCGGATGACGGTCAATGGAACCCTGCACCTTTTTACGATGTTACCTACAGCCCACATCCATTCAACGAACACGCCACTGCTTTCGGCGGTTATGGCAAAGCGCCATCGCTTAAGGTGATGCAAAAACTTGCTACTAGTGCTGGCTTTGCGAATTGGAATGATGCAAAGCAAGTTATTGAAGAAGTCGCAGAAGCCATCAGCCAATTTACGTATCTTGCCAAGCAACAAGGGATCAGTAAAACAACAATGTCCGTGATTGCTAAGACATTGGAGCAGCGTAAACAAGAAAATGCAGCGCTTTTTCTATAACAATAAGAAGGGACAGTAATGAAGCTCGGCCGAAACGATCCTTGCCATTGTGGCAGTGGTAAAAAATTTAAACGTTGTTGTATGAGCAGCGTTTCCAAGCAACATGCCCAAGTCTTCGATGATGTTGAAACCATGCTGGCAATGAACCCAAATTTGAGTCTTGATGAACTCAATGCCGCTTTGCAGCACAAAGTGCAAGAACGCAATCATCAACCTCATCCCGATTTTTGTGGCGTAACGCCAACGCAAATGGCCAATTGGCTTTATGCGCCTTTTGATGAATTAAAGTGGGTGACAATTTGCACTCCCGACTCTCTTTCTGCCAGCCCAATAATGCGTTATCTAGCCCTCATTCTTGATGAGGCCATGGCGCAAGAAGGCTCCTTCAAAGCCACGAGTAAAGGCAACTTACCGGCTAAGTTGGTTAAACAGGCCAGTGAGTTATTGCCTGAGTTTGCCGTTGCTCAATTAGAACGTAGTATAAGCATCAGCGAGTTTTCGGGCAGCAATGAAGACAAATTTAATGCCTTGCACTACACCCGAGTGCTTGCCGAAATTAGCGGTATTATTTATCGGCGCAGTGGCCGCTACCATGTAAAAAAATCAGCGCAAAAGCAGTATCAAGCGCTAGGCATACAGGCCTTTTTCAAACCTATGTTAGAGGCCGCTATCAGCAAATATAACTGGGGTTATTTGGACAGTTTCGAATACGATGTCGACTTGCGCACTTTTTGGTTGTTTATGCTGTGGCGTATTCAAAGCCACAACAGTGTGGAGCAGCTTGTGAAAGAGGTGATGACAGCTTTCCCTAATCTATTGCTGGTATTCCCTACGGATGATTACTTCTCGCCAGAAAGAAACTTAAGTATGCTCATCGAATCACGATTTATTGAGCGATTTTTGCAGTTTTGGGGATTTGTAACGATTGACCCAAGACGTTATATAAACGCTGAACAAGTCGCCAGAGTGATTCAGGTACAGCCTTTGTTAAAACAAACTTTTCAATTCACAATAAATAAATAGCAAGGTCACCGTGAGCGAATTTCAATACTATAAATTTGAGCGTCTGGATGGGTATTTAGATGCTAAAGCACGTCAAGCACTCAGAGCCATTTCAAGCCGTGCCGAGATCAGCGCTACGGCCTTTCAGGTGTATTACACCTACAGTGATCTAAAGGCCGAGCCTTTTGAGCTGATGTTAAAATACTTTGATATCGGTTTTTACTATGCCGATTGGGGCTCAATCGATGTATACATCAAGCTACCAGCAGGAACGCTTCCAGATGCGTTACTTGGCTTTTCAAGTGATGGACTTCATGTTCACGAAAACGATGAGTGGCAGTTGCTGATTTTTTCCCTTGAGGAGTGTGATGAGTATTTTGACGATGAGCATGCTGACGACTTTTTCCAGCATTTAGCCGCTTTACGCGGCGGGTTAATGCAAGGGGATTGGCGCCTTGTGTACTTAATGTGGCTCAAAGCGTTTGATTTTAATGATGGCGTTGAGCGAGTGCCGTTAATTCAATTCGATTTTGAGCACCTCAGGGAAGAGGAGCAGTCGTTTGCTGCGCTGTATGATATTCCCTTAGCATTGGTTAAGGCGCTCGCCATGGTGCTGAGCGAACAACCCAGTCACCAAGCCAAACAAACTCAGCTTACGCTTGATGCGTGGATCCATAATCTCTCGCAAGCAGAGAAAGACACGCTATTACGCACGTTGTTTGAGCAAGGCCAGCTAACCCGTCACCAAGCCTTAGCGCTGACGCGAAAAGAACCTGTCAACACAGACGAGATCTATCAATACTGGTTAACTTCCGCCGTCATTTCTCCTTTCATTGAGCAAGCGCAAAGTCAATTACAGCAAGAGCAAGCCGCAGCACTCGCAAAAAAATTAGCTATCGAAAAAGCGGAAAAAGAAAAAGCGTTGACGTATATCTACAATCAACGTGAGCACTACTGGCAGCAATCACAAGAGCAAGCGGATCGAACTTGCGCCAGTGGTTACGATGCGGCATCACGCTATCTGCATCAGCTGTTTGAGGCCTATCAGTTCAAAGCTGATGAAGCGGCGTTTGAACAACGTTTTAAGCGCTTTGTTGTGGCGAATAATAGCCGTAAAGCACTGTTAAATCGCTTGAGTGATTTGCTTTAAACGATGAGGCGATAGGCTGGCCAAATGACGTTAGCAAAAAACCGATTGAGGGTTGGTTGAAAGGTTGTAAGCCCACCAAAGGTCTACAAATTGTTACCTATGAAGTCACTTTGTGTAGACCTCGGGGTCTAAGTAACGCGCTTTTACCATCTCTGTGGTAAATACTGCGTGAAATACAAAGGCATCACGATATTGGTTTGCTCTAATGCGGATGAGCCTTGTGTACCCGTTAACTTAAAGGTTTTACTTGGAGTACATTTTTCAACGTAGGATGCCAACGATTTTGCTCTTGTACGTTTACCACTTTTGACCTCCACAGGGACGATATCGCCTTCATCGGTCGCCAAAATAAATTCGATTTCGGCACGGGCGTCATTCCATGAATAGCTTGGGTCAACGCCAATGGCAGTGAGCTCTTGTTGCACAAAGTTTTCAGCCACATAACCTTTGTATTCATAGTTTTGTTGCTTAATTTCTTTATAACTGCTGCCGAGCATATGATTAAGCAGACCCACATCAAACAAAAACAGTTTCACCATATTTTCTTTTTTATAGGCCGCTAACGGAGATTTCGGCAATCCTTCAATAGGGTAGTTTGGCAAAGCTAGGCGGCAGCAGTTAAGCCAATGGATCGCGGTTTCAAAATCGCTATAACGAGATTTACGCTCATGCACATGCTTAAATTTAAAGCGTTTAACCGACTCATCGCTGACAAGTGATAGCTGGGCTGGAATGCTATTAAATACCGATTCAATCAGTGTGGTGTCGACCTTGCCCGCGTACTTACCAAAATCGCGGCGATAACCTTCCACTAAATCGGCATGAATTTTTGTGACTTTTTCAACACGCTCTAGAATGCTTGAATCCTTATACTGATACCAAGCAGAAACGGCTTCCGGCATACCACCAGTAAAAAAGTAGTCAGTGAGTTTGTCCATCAATTTGGTGTGTACTGCCGGTGTGCTTGCTTGACTATCAAACGCTTTGATCAGCGCTTGCTCGTTGGATGCGTAAATAAATTCTTGGAAGGTCAGTGGTCGTAAATTGTATTGTTCTACCTTGCCCACAGGGAAGGTGTTGAGCAAACCAATATTCGAGCCGCTGGCAGCGACAAAATAGGACGGTGCTTTTTCAGCAAAGTACTTTAGTGAGGTAACGGCACGTTCACATTCGCCAATTTCATCTAATATCAGCAGATCGGTTTCTGGGTTGAACGCTTGGTTGGTTAACAACTCAATATTCATTACTAGCTCGTCAGGTGACAGAGAGCCATCGAACGCTTCTTTGTAGGCAGGGTTTTCAAGGAAGTCGATACGAAGGATGTT
This sequence comes from Acinetobacter sp. YH12120, assembly GCF_013418795.1. NCBI lineage: Bacteria > Pseudomonadati > Pseudomonadota > Gammaproteobacteria > Moraxellales > Moraxellaceae > Acinetobacter > Acinetobacter sp. YH12120. The sequence goes on from NZ_VPBI01000015.1 coordinate 50,483, forward strand.
GGCAAAGGTATTCCCAAATAACTCTTGTAGCAGATAGGTTTTACCTGTTTGTCTTGCACCATCGATCAATAATGGCTTGCGCACCGGTTGATTTTTCCATGTTATTAGGGCGTTTAGTAAGTTGCGCTGCATTGTCATTTCCCGCCAATTAAGACTGTTAACTGCCTGTAGTATAACTCAGCCTACACTTTTACGCGCAGAAAAGTGCGGAATTTTACATTTTTATGCGCATAAAAGTGTAATTTGATGACCTTTGGCATTCAGGGATTCACATCATCGCCTTGGCCAACGCGCAAGCTAAACCTAAAAGTAGGATATAAATCCAATTATATTGAGTAAAGTGGGAATATAGTCCCTTTGGTTGGTGATATGGCTAAGCGTGACTTACACAATATATTGTTTCCAAAGCAGCGTAAAATCCTGACGCAGTTTGGTGAAGACTTGCTGTTGGCGATGAAAAGACGTGGTTTTACCAAAAAGCTACTGTGTGAACGTACTGGTTTTGATCATAAAACCGTGAATTAAGTCTTAGCCGGTGATCCGGGCGTTGCCATAGGCACTTACTTAAAGGTGATGGCCGTTCTTGGCATGGAAAGCAACTTTGCAGAAATGGCCGCCCATGATGAAGTGGGTATCAAGCTGCAAAACATAAAATTGCTGGAAGGTTCAAGATGAGCCGTGAAATCGTTGAAGTCTATGCCGACTGGCAGCCAATTGAAGCACCTTTGCTAATAGGGCTGCTTTCTTACAGCGATTCAAGCCGAGGTGGCGTGTTTAGTTTTGCCTACGATAAAGCATTTTTAACCTCAGCCTATCGCTTGCAAATTGATCCCATCCTGACCCTCCACTCCGGTGTACTCTAAAACGATGAAGTCGATAAAAGCTTCCGCGCATTTCTTGATTCATCGCCTGATAGATGGGGGCGTATTTTAATGCAGCGGCGTGCGGCGATTGAGGCGCGCAAAGGCATTCGAGCAACAAGTCGATTAAACGAATTGGATTACCTGCTGGGCGTAAATGACTCTTACCGGATGGGTGGTATTCGATTTAAGCGAACAGGCTCGAATGCTTTTTTGGACGACAATTCTGAATTTGCTGCGCCGCCAATGGCTTCTTTGCGAGAGCTAGAGCATGCAGCAATGCAGATTGAAAAAGACGATAACATCGACAGTGACGAGTATTACCGCTGGTTGAAAATGCTGATTTCTCCAGGCTCATCATTAGGTGGTGCAAGGCCCAAAGCTTGTGTCACAGATGAACAAGACCACTTGTGGATTGCTAAGTTTCCCAATTTAAACGATACCCATGATGTGGGCGCGTGGGAGATGGTCTGTTATGAATTGGCGTTAGCGGCAGGTGTTGACATGTTTCCAAGTGAGATGAGGCAATTTTCGTCACAGCACCATACCTTCTTAACAAAACGGTTTGACCGCGACGGTGACAAGCGGCTGCATTTTTCGTCGGCCATGACACAGCTTCAATACTATGATGGTGAACAATCTCAAGGTGCCAGCTACTTAGAGATTGCTGAATTTATTTCCAATTGTGGAGCACAAACCACAGCTGATTTAGCTCAGTTTTGGCGTATGGGGGTAAAGGCATGGGGAAGTGTTTAATGAAGTGCTGCTGTTTATTTTGGCTTGGTATTTGGTGAAGGGATGTTTTCTAATTTCAATGAAGGTTGCTTGTTACTGTTGTCATCAATGTACTCAAGGGCGTACCTCATAGCCTTGTAGCTTTTCTCGCGTTTTTTAAACATGCGTTGCAGCATAGGGAGAGTGCAGTCCACATAGTCGTGAATAGTGACTTGTGTTTTGCCTTCCGATTCACGATGAATACGACCGGCATATTGAGCCAATGTTCCTTTCCATGAGATGGGCATGGCCAAAAACAACGTATCCAGTCTTGGTAGGTCAAACCCTTCGCCTACATATTTTCCTGTTGCGACGACGACTTGAGCCGATTGCAGATGATTGTCAGCGTTCTTGCGTTCCGCAGCTTTCATGGCGCCTTTAAGTACGACAGTGCTTATACCCATTTCGGTAAGTCGTGAGTGTATGGATTCTGCGTGCTCTCTACGCTCTGTAAGGACTAACGGGTGTCCGCCATTTTGAACACACTCGTAGGCGTCTGAGACGATTTTTGAAGTGCGCTGCTCATTATTGACGAGCCAGCGGTAGGCATCGCTTATTTTGGGGCGCTCATCTGTTTTTATAAGCTCTGCTGCTGGTACATCGTAGAGCTGATGAATCATCACGGTTTGAGTAAATTGCTCATCAGGGCTTTGTTTCACTTTGTAGCGAATAGGCCCTGCCGCCATAAAAATGATCTTTTGATGACCATCTTGTCGCTCTGGTGTTGCTGTAAGGCCCAATACATATTTTGCTCTTACCTCGTTGAGTACCATTTCAAACCTTGGTGCAGATAGGTGGTGGCATTCGTCAACAATAATATGGCCGTAGTCTTGAATGAGAGGAGTGATGGAATTGTCTTTTTTATTAACCAAACTTTGGTAGGTGGCTATGTCGATAATGCCACTCGGCTTTCTTTTACCTCCGCCTATACTGCCAATGGTTACTTCGGGTAGGAACGTGCGTAAGCGCTCTTGCCATTGTCGAGCAGTTGTCGGCTATGAACCAGTATGAGGGTATTTACTTTGCGTTTTACGATCATAGCAATGGCAGTAACCGTTTTTCCAAATGCAGTTGGCGCATGCAAAATACCGAAGTCATGTTTAGATATTGCGGCCACTGCGTCACGCTGGTTCTTTCGCAAAGTGAACTCAGGGGTAAGCTTTAATAATGGTTTACCAATTTCACGCTTATCGTCAAATAGTGGCGAAATGTTTTGCTCTTGTAGCAAAGCAATCGCATCATCGAGGCAGCCTCGCGGTAGTGCTAGATAACCGTTTTCAATACGAGCACAGGAAATAAACCTCGGAATGCCATGGGTTGAAAAGCGCAACGCTTGTGTTTTAAAAAACACAGGATTAGAAAAACTAGCTAATCGCTTTAGTCCGGCCAGTAATGGCCCAGGTAACTCGCTCATCAAAAAGTAGATATGGTTGGCCAAGGTAATGGTCACGTTTTTCGGCAAAGACTCTAATTTTATTGGTGCGGCTTTGGCTGTGATTTCCCAAGGAGGGCGGTTGTCTGTTAGCCCTTGCTCGGACAGTAATAGGGTGTTGGGTGAAATAGTTGTTATGAGTTGGTCAATACTCGACTGAGTGAGCGTTTTAAGCTCAGCAAGGTACCGCCATTGATCATCGATGGCATTCAGGTCACTGTCAACAAAGCAACTACGACCTGAAAGGCGAGCCTCCTTTTGAAGTGGTAACGCAATGAGATTGCCAAACCCGCCTTCAGGAAGTACATCTTGGTTAGGAAAGAGCCTGTCATAGGAGTCAAACGATAGATTTGGAAATATTTCCATGGCTTTATCAAGCAAAGCGAAACCCAGTGCCCGAGCATGGTTCGCTGGGATATTGGTTTCAAAAAATATCCATAAGTGAGCCCCGTTGCCAGAACGCGAGATTTCTATCGCGTGCGGAATATCAAACGCTTGGCACACTTTAGACATTGCTTTGACTTCTTCTTGCCAACAGCCTTTGTCAAAATCGGCTGCCAACAAATAGCACGAATTATCTTTAAGTAGTGGATACAGACCTACCACTTGATGACCGGCAAGGTGCCTGTAAATAATGTGCTCGTTTAATTCGCTAAACTTTCGGTGTGAACAGTCTTGGCATTTAATGCGGGGTTTGTTGCATAGCCCGCTTACCCACTCATTATCACAGGCTACGGAATAGCCACTGCGCCCCTGTTGATTTTGCCAACGATTGGCAAAGATATCCTCTCTTCCACGAAATCGTTGTCTGAATAAGGCGACCTTTTGTTCTGGCGTGAATGTCTGTACTGAACGCTCGATTTGAGCGCTACGCAAAGCCTCTCTTAATGCGAGAAGCTGCTGCTTTTCATTTTCAAGCTCAGCTAGCCTGTTATCAATAGCAGAAATGTTTGGGTAGCGAGCGTCATTCATAACAAACTAATTTTGATTCGCAGCACTATAAAGCGCGAACTTGCGGTGGCTTGATCAGCGACTCTGCTGGAATACCTAACCCTTCATGAAGTTTCCAAATCATTTTTAGCGTGAGTGATCGCTTATGGTTTAGGATTTCATAAACACGATTGCTTTTACCTATCATGGGTTCAAGATCTTTAACGGTTAAGCCTTTGCGCTCCATCTCAAACTTTATTGCCTCAACAGGGTCTGGCAAATCCATTGGAAAATGCTTTGCTTCGTAGGCCTCGACTAACGTAACCAAAATGTCCAGCTTTTCGCCTTCGACGGTATCAGGCTCCGCCATCATTAGGTTTTCGATGTCGTTTAATGCCGCGCGGTAGTCGGCATCTGTTTTAATAGGTCTGATGTCCATTATATTTACCTCTTGTTACTACCTTTTGGCTTCAAATCGTTTGTACATCAATTTTATCGTATTGCGCATGGCTGCCGATAAACCGTATGTAAACCACTTTGTACGCATAATTGATCCAAGCAACTAACCGGTATTTATTACCGGCAATGTTAAACACGACACGCCCATCTTTGAGGATGCTGGCATTTCTAAAGTCCTGTTTCACATCCGCCGGTGCTCCCCAATCAGCGTTTAATGCATGCCTATACCAAGCTAACGTTGGCTCTTTAGCGTCAATGTATTCTGAGCTGTCTTCCCAAAATGTTTTTAAGGTTGATAGTGCGATAATTCTCATAAATAGATATTAGTCCCAATTTGGGACTTTTGCAAGTTTGGTATTCTTGATGCGGTTAGGAGTTGTTACCGCATCCCCAATTGCCCCATTCCTTGGGGCGGTTCACATCCCTCTTATTCACCCTCTTAAGCTCGGCATATCAAGTGTTGCCCCATTGTCCCAACTGCCACGGTAAGTGATCAAATGGGGGGCTTGCTATTTTCGCCTGATGGGCCTTTTCGACATGCGGCTGCGTTTGCCATCGAAGAAGGCCAATACTCTGAACCAATAGAGTGATTCTTCATACCCCAAGCTGTGCGTTGGACGTGCAGGCGGGATGAGCCCCAGTTTGCGTCCTAAACTGACAATCACGTAGAAGCGAACGGAAAATACCTATACGAGCCTGAAACTGTGGCTGAAGTTGAGCATATTCTAGGTGCTGTTGTTGTTCTATTAAGACAGCCGATTTATTCACTCGGTTTAGGCTGTGTGATTAATGTGTTTAGAACAGCCCAAGCTTTAAATATTGGGCTTGAAATTGGGGCAGAGAAGGATAACTTGTATCTCAAACCTGATCTGACAGTTACCCATTTTTTATTGTTTCTATCAGGTTAAATTTTCTAGATGTGTATGAAGGCTAATTGCAGAAATTTGATTGATATTGGTACACAAACTGAGTCTTTGTTGCTGTCGAAGTTGGTGCATTATATTGGGTTAAACCTTTTAAAGCACTGAAGCTTAAAGCAGCACGATCAACTACTTTTCTTGTGAAATTCGCATTGGGATCTGAATATTTAAACGAAATTTCTGCTAAAACAGGTTTTAGACTACCGTAAGGCAATAGGGTATACCATAAACTTAACTCTAAATCTGCATCGAATTCACCTAAATCAATCGTTGCACCACTATATTTTCGTTCATAGATAGTTAGACCACCAACTTGATTCAGGGCTAGACTATTATTAAAATTATAGTCATTTTTGAAGCCAGTAAATAGAATATTGATATCCTCAAAATCGTTAATGGTTCGCGAGGTTGGTACGGTTGTTGACTTGCTTGCAACTACAAGGAAACTCAAGTTATCTTTACGAGTAATGTCATCTTCTAGCTTAGTTTTTGCGCCTGATACATTGCTAGTCAAATCTTTGAAGTCAGCAATATAATGGTCATATCCACGATACTTTAAAGTTACTTCTTTTGTACCATTTTCATTACGCTCTCTGAAGCTGTATCCCATATTTTTTAAAGTACAGCTTCCTTGAGTATCGTAAAAGCGGATTTCTCTTTGTGTATCAAAGATCATAGCACCAGTTACGTCACGACTGATTTTATTTTCAATCGCATTTTTCACCGCTGAAAAATAGCTATTTATGCTGCTTGCTTCATTTCCATAATTAAAATTTATGGGATCTAATAGTACTTTGTATTCGCGAGATGTGGCTTTGGGAGATGCATAGCTCAGCGATGGTAGCACTGTAATTGCCAAGAAAGTTATCAAAGCCGATTGAGTTATTCTCATTTTTCTCTCTAGACAAAAGTTGAATTTAAAAAGCCCAAAAGTTTTAGCTTTTGGGCTTCATTCATTGTTATGGGTTGAAAAGATTTAACTTATCGGCAATATATAAGGTAGGTGTATCGACACGCATGCCCACATTATCCAAATACTTTTGCTCTAAACCATTGGTTGTCCAAAGACCCATGTCATCATCATTCACAATGCCAAGAGTTTGTCGGTTAATCAACCATAGACCTTCCATTTTGTCATGCGCATAACTTACACGTTTACCCATATCCAATACCAATGTTTTACTTACTGGCTGAATATTTAGTGCTTGTAATGCTTCCCATTTTTTATCGTTATTGATGAAATATTGCTCGAGGGTTTTACCTGCAATCGTTAAACCAAGTTTAGGATCTTGCACTAGATCGCCCTGAGTTGCGATATCCTCCAAATTGGTAGCATCCTTCAGATCAATACGATAAACATGTTTCATGATATTCGGATCGTCTTTAAGGAATTTGCCATCACGTTCCAGTACTAAAAACTCATGATCATTAATCGCAATAATAGCTGAGTTTGAGTTAGCATCAATTTCTTGACGATAGAGATACTGAGCAACTTTTCCTGTTTCAAGATTGATCGTCACAATACGTGTTAAGGTTGATTTATTAACAGCTTTAGTCGGTAAGTCCATTGTCGATTGCATAATCCCAACCAATGTTTTTTGGTCAGGTGTAATAGTTAAACCTTCCATACCACGGTTGGCACGACGATAACTAAATTCTTGCGGTAAAGTGAAGGTATTGCGCACATCATTTACAAAAGGATTAATACGACCAATTTCTTTTCCATTGGCATCATAGTGCACAATGTGAGGACCATATTCATCACTCACCCAGAATGTACCATCATTCAATGCTGCCAAACCTTCAGAATCGAGACCGTAATCATCAAGTTTGATAGGGTTCGTTATTGGGTCATAAGGCTTTGATGGATCTTTAGCGATGACCTTGCCATGAATATCGTAAGGTGTTTCGCCTGTACCACCTAGTGCAGCAGTATTCGGTAATCCACTAATATTATTTCCATCACGATCTTTTAATAAAATCGTTTTGATGAGTTTGATTGAGCCATCATCTTGTACCTCAAACAACCCAATTTTAGGTATATAGTCTGGCATTGGAAAAATCTTACCAGCACCATTCACGCCATCATTATAGTCAGCATTTGGGCCACGATCTGTGATTGCGTAAAATTGTTTATTGTTCGTAGGATGGGCAGCAACATCAGAGCCAAAGCCACCCTGTCGAAGTGTAAATGCACTCGCAATAGTTGTTCCATTCGCCTTAAAGCTTGTTAAGTTTTGGTAAGGCAATGCAACCCCTTGGGCAAATAAGTTTGGACCACACTGGATGGAGCTTTGCTGGATTTCATTCGCATCCAACTCACCATTTTGATTTTTATCCAAACCACTTTCAATACGTGTTCCAGCACTCCAGCAATCATCATTTCCAAGTACTAAAGGCGTCTGTTGAATCAAACTATTCAATCCATTTTGACCATTGTCCCCATCATCAGTACATGCGGTTAATAAAATTGTCGAAGCTAATAAAGCTAAGGTTAGTGGTTTTTTTTTCATTTTTTTGAAGCATCATGTTTAAAAAGCTTCATCATAAGAAGCAAAAATGACAATTACATGAATGAAATATGATCAATGTAAAATTTTAGCAAATTAAAAATATCAGTAGTTTGTGGGGGTTATATCTAGGTTTTCTTCATTATTTATCAAATGTGGTTTGAGGTAAAATTAAAATAAAACTTTAAACTGCCACAGTATTCTAGATATAAGCAGCCTTATTATGAAGCTGTCTCATAGGGCAGGGTTATACCAATGCTAAGTTTGAAGTGATTGAATCATCCTACTTACTAACGACACAATGTGACGTGTCGAAATTTATGTTTATTGAAAATTCCCCCAAATAATTTAAATTACTGTAATATTTTCCAATAGTTAAAACATTGCTAGTAGCATCATCAACTTAAATGTACTGTGTTGCAGGTAATAGAATTAAGACATCAGAAATAGCTTCAGCACCATGACTAAACCACAGGCAATGGTGATGACAGTGGTTCAACAGATTATCAAAAGTTACTTCCAACTGTCGCTTTAGGCTGGGATATATTACCTGAGCTTTATACTTATGCTAGCTATGGCAAAGGCTTCGAAACACCAACCTTTACCGAGATGGCCTATCTTACAGTAGGGACTTCAGGCATTAACTTTAATTTAAAACCTGCGACCAGTGATACCGTAGAACTTGGCTTAAAATCGCAGAATACCTTAGGGTTATTTACTTTTGCTGTATTTCATACTGAAACTAAAAATGACATTGTGCCTGACGATGCCAATGGCGGGCGAAGCACATTTCGTAATGCAGAAAAAACCTTACGTGAAGGCTTAGAGTTATCGTGGCAAAAACAGCTCTGGCAAGCACTCAATATTCGAACCAGTTATAGTTATTTAGATGCGACTTTTGATGCTGATATTCCAGCGACCACAACCAAACCGCTGATACAAAAAGGAACATATATTCCAGGTATTGCCAAGAATCAAGCTTTTGTAGGCTTGGCATGGCAACCTGAGCAGGGATTTCAGGCAGGCTTAGAAGCACGTTATATGGACAAGATTTATGTCGATGATATCAACTCTGATACTGCACCAAGTTATACGGTCGTTGCGGCAAATGTTGGCTATTTGTGGGTCAATAAAGACTGGAAAGTAAATACTTATGCACGACTAGATAATTTATTAGATCGAAACTATGTGGGTTCCGTGATTGTCAATGATAGTAATAATCGTTTCTTTGAGCCCGCAGATAGACGAAATTTTAATGTTGGACTATCGATAAAAAAATATTCTAACATAGGCTTTGTTGCATAAATACATAACCAACTGATTTTGTTCATTAATTTTTAGGTTGAAATTCATACAAACCTATTTAAATCAGAAGCTTACAAAATCTTTATGCAACAAAGCCGTGGAACAGCCACAAATAAACTCAGTAATAAATTTTTAAACATATTAATCCCCCGTTAAGTAACGGATTATAACAGCCGTAACTATCTAATCACATGCAAAAAGTAGCCGTTTCGCCTTTTCCTGTCCTCACATGATGCAAGCGGACCATACATCTTAATCAGATAGAAATCGAGTCGAGGTAAATCAATCCATCACAAATGGAGCAGAAATTATGCTTGATCACACTCTTGGTTAATGCTGAAAAGTCTTTGAGTTTTAATTAATAAATAAGTGTATCCATGTCTACCCTCAACTTTACTTATTTTCAGATAGCAACCAATCGAGAGCACTCATTTTTACAATACCATTATAATTCGCTTCAGTCCCTATCGTGTCTAAGGTAAGCAAATACTTGGGATACGAATCAGAAATTTTCTGTAATGGACGTAACTCTCGGCTGAGTGTCTCCTCATTGAGCGTTTCTAATGCCACCTGATAATAAGTTAAATTCTGTAAAGTATCGACAGCAACAAAATCAATTTCATATTCATCAACCCGCCCTACATAGACCGTATAACCTCGTCTGACAAGCTCAAGATAAATCACATTTTCTAAGATATGACCTTGATCAGCATTAGCATCAGGCAACATAATCCGGCGCAATCCGACATCAACTAAATAGTATTTTTCAGAGGATTGTAATAACTCACGCCCGCGTACTTTAAATTGTGCGGCACTATAAAATAACAAACTGTCCTGTAAGCCCTGAATATAGCGTTTTACTGTTTCAAATGAAATTTTAACCCCACTTGAAACAAAGGTATTTTTAATTTTATTGATGGAAATAGGTGAGCCTGTCACGCTTGCCAAATATCTTGCGACACGCTCGAGAGAGTTAATATCGGCAGTATTCAAACGGGGAATAACATCTTTAAACATTACACTGGCATAGACTGCTTGCAAGTAATCATAAGTTTCCTGCTGGCTAGTCATGGCAAGCGTATAAGGGAAACTACTGCGCGTATACATGGCATACAAATCACGATTTGATAATTGTTGGATGATCGGATTATTTTCAATATGCCACTGTTTAAATTCTTGGAATGACAGAGGTAGAACATGTTGCTCGATATAGCGTCCTGTAAGTAAAGTCGCAAGTTCTCCACTTAGAAAGAATGCATTTGAGCCTGTAATATATAAATCGATATAATCCCGAACATATAAAGAGTCGACTACTTTCTCAAAATTTGTAACATGTTGTATTTCATCTAAGAAAACATAGTTTTTTTTACTTTTATCAACTTTGGACAATACATAATCATGTAGTTTACGGTAATCGGTGAGTTCTTCAAATTCCATAAATTCGAAGTTGATGGCAATGATGTTTTCGGCTTGTACACCCTGTGCTTTTAGGATTTGTTGAAACATTGCCAATAAGGTGGATTTTCCAGAGCGACGCACACCTGAAAGTACTTTAATGACATCACGGTCTTGCCATGTATTCAGAAATTTTAAGTAGCCATCACGTCGAATATTAGCGCTTCTCATTATTTACACTTGGAATCTAAAGTTTTAATAAATTATATCAAATTTTAGAACGTATATGTAAATATATTTAATTTTAAAAAAAGTTTAAGGTTAAGTGAAACATTCAAAGCTGCTGTTGAAGTATACGGATAGTAAATGTAATAAAAATCCAGATTCTATCTTTTTTGACTCTGTACACGACAAAAAACCTAAATATGCCTAATATCGTATCTGGGTCTACTCCTTAGATGAGCAATGGTGATGCCTTGTTTTCGGATTTGTTGAGACTGTAAATAAAACTATGTAAACGCTTAAACTCCCCCAACGTTGTTGGGGTCAAACAAAAGGTGTTTACCATGAAAGATGAAGCAATGTTGGCACTCGCTAAAGAGTTAGCCAAGAACCTAAAAACCGAACTCGATCTCAATAATTTTAGTCGGGCTTTAAAGAAATTGACTGTTGAAACTGCCCTTAATGCGGAACTCACCGACCATTTAGGTTACGAAAAGAATAGTCCACGAACAGGTAAAAATGCTCGCAATGGTTACACAACGAAGCGTCTACTGACTGATGATGGTGAGTTTGAACTAGATACCCCTAGAGATCGTGAGGGTAAATTTGAGCCACAGCTTATCAAGAAAAATCAGACCCGTATCACAAAGCCAATTTCTGCTTTTGAGTGAGGTAAAGCAATTTGAACCGTTAACATATTAGTAGAAATAGGATCTAATGGTGCAGAGCAGGATAAGGCAATAAATGCAGGTTTATTCGGTGGTGGTGAGCGATCATTCTTTGGTTTACCATCAAATAAGCGAATCCATTTGGATACAAGATTTGCATTCAATCCATGTTGCAAAGCGACCGAAGCAATTGAAACGTCAGGTGCTTTACAAGCCTGAACGATCTGCTGTTTAAATTCAGCACTGTATGTTCTTCGTTTTTTCGCTAGAGATGCGATGGATGTCTGATTATTTGTCGTCATAAATTTAAGTCCCCACTTGTTTTTAAGTGGGGACTAAATTAAGGCTTATAGGATGAATTCATAAGGTGTGTTCAGCGGACGCTTACGAAAAAACAGCCAAGTGCTCATATGGTACAGTTATATCAAGAACAATGGTCAGATTGGCTATCAACGACACATGTGGCAAGTGAAGGTGTCCTGCAGAATGAAAGTTAAGTGTCTATTGAGGGGTACAATCTAATGGGAGAAATTGAAAAATAAAATACCATTGAATATTTGGTCATTATTTGTTAATTTCTGCGCAAAATTTAACATGCAATAAATTTATGTTCAAAAAAAATATAGTATTAAAAAGTATTTTGCTTACTTTGGGTGGTTTTGTTGTTACTCCTTTTGCATTTGCAGAAACATTTGATCCAGCGATAGATGGTTTGATTCGAAACCAGCAGCGCCAAGCAGAACTAGAAAAAATTATACAACCAGAACGTGATGTTAATTTAGATGTCATCCAAAAAAAAGAAGCTGTACAACTTACCGACCTTGAAGATCAGAATTGTTTTGAAATCAAGACAGTTGAACTTGATGGCGAAATGAGTAAGCATTTTGATCAATATGTGCAACAAGCGTTAAAAGATTTAAGTTTTACTCCAGGTTTATGCATGGGTGAGCAGCGAATTAATCTGTTGATGACGCAAACGTAGAACATCATCATTGGCCGAGGCTTTACTACGACACGAATATTGGCTGCACCTCAAAACTTAAGTACAGGCGTATTAAAACTCACCGTCATTCCGGGATTAGTTCGAGAAATCAAACTCGATTTAAGTGATGAGGAAAATACCCGAGCAGGCCGAATTCAATATGCCAAAAATATCTTTCCAATGAAGAGTGGCGATATTCTCAATTTACGTGACTTAGAGCAAGGCTTAGAAAACTTAAAAAGACTGCCTACAGCGGAAGCTGATATTCAAATTATTCCTGCAGATGCGCCCAATCAAAGTGATGTTATCGTCAAATGGAAACAGCGAAAAATTCCAATTCGCGTGACCTTAAGTGCTGATGATGCCGGTAGTCGTCAAACCGGTAAATACCAAGGTAACATCACCGTTTCAGTCGATAACCCTTTATTTAGAAGTGACTTATTTTACGTCACCATGGGCCGTAACTTAGCAGATCAGCAAGAGATTACGGATCAAAATGGAACCACTGTGAAGAGCGGAACCCATAACTATGCCCTTCATTATTCAGTCCCTTATAAAAACTGGCTGATCAGCGCCAATGCGAGTCGATACAATTATGACCAAGCTGTTGCAGGCACCAATAATGTCTATAACTATAATGGAGAAAGTCAGACTCAAGACTTAGGCTTGACCCGATTGCTTTATCGGGATGCCAAGCGTAAAACCTCAGCGACCTTGAAAGGCTGGCATCGAGAATCTAAAAGCTATATTGATGATGCCGAACTGACCATACAGCGCAGAGATGTTGCGGGTTGGCAGTTAAACCTTGATCATCGTGAATATATTCAATTTGCAGTGCTGGATTTGAGTCTAGGGTATAAGCGAGGCACAGGTGCATTCGATTCATTACCAGCAGTTGAGGAAGCGCTGAACGAAGGTACATCACGGATGAAGATCTGGACGCTAGATGCCAATCTGAATGTTCCGTTCCAATTTGAGAACCAGCAATATAGCTACTCAAGTGCCTTTAGAGCGCAATACAATGACACCCCGCTGACCATCCAAGACCGGCTTTCCATTGGTGGAAGGTATACAGTACGCGGTTTTGATGGTGACCTAACCCTAGCAGCAGACCGTGGCTTCTACTGGCGCAATGATTTAGCCATGTCTATTTTTCCCGCACATCAATTCTATATGGCCTTGGATGCTGGGCATGTTGATGGTCAATCTGCCCAATGGCTTTTAGGTAAAACCCTTGTGGGTGGTGCGATGGGGCTACGTGGTCAATTTAAGGTGGGTGGCACTTTTTACTACGATATATTTATCGGTAAACCAATCAAGAAGCCTGAATATTTCCAAAATTATGATTTGAATTATGGTTTTAGTGCCAGTTATTCATTCTGATCTAAAGAAAAGTACAAACTAAAAAATGAGCTCGTAGTATTAAAGCGAAAAAATCTCCCAAATAAAGACACATTGGTAATTGAAAAATGAATAAGAACTGCTATAAAACGATTTTTAGTCAAACCCGTGGTGAAATGATTGCTGTTGCAGAAAATGTCGCAGCTGCAGGACAAGCCTCAACACAGAATAATAAAGCGGTTGATCTTGAAACACCAGTCGTTGCTTCTGAAAAAAGTTTAGCTTTAAAAGTTCTTTCATTTTCATTGATGCTGATTACAGGCACTGCCCTGATCAATGCATCTATTGGTGTATCGCACAGCAATGTTGTTGCAGACTCGAATGCGGCAGGCAATCAGCGTCCAACGATATTGAACAGTGCCAATGGCACAACGCAGGTGAATATTCAAACCCCAAGCAAAGCTGGGGTATCGGTGAATCACTACCAGCAATTTGATGTGAATCAGAACGGTGTCATTTTAAATAACAGCCGCCAAAATACTCAAACGCAGCTTGGGGGTTATATCCAAGCCAATCCGTGGCTTGCAGGCGGTGAAGCCAAAGTCATTGTTAATCAGGTGAACGGCAGCAATCCAAGTCACTTAAATGGCTATGTAGAGGTCGGTGGACGTAAAGCAGATGTGATCATTGCCAACCAAGCTGGGATTAATGTCGATGGTGGCGGTTTTATCAATGCAGGTGGGGTGACTTTAAGTACCGCCAATCCGAATATTCAAAATGGACAAGTGACAGGTTATCAAGTCCGTGACGGGGTGATTAACATCACAGGTCAGGGCTTGGATGCCAGTAAAGCCGACTATACCCAGTTACTCAGCCGTGCTGCACAGATCAATGCGGGGATTTGGGCTAAAGAATTGACGGTGGTTGCTGGACAAAATGATATTGAAGTTAATCCGCAGGCTGGTGCGATACAGGCGGCTTCGGGGTTGGCAGGCACTGTGCCACAGTTTGCCATTGATACCAGTCACTTAGGCGGAATGTATGCGGGCAAAATCAGTTTAATCAGTACCGAACAAGGGGTTGGGATTAACAATGCAGGGCAAGTGTTTGCTTCAGCCGGGCATATTAAAATCAGTGCCAATGGCGAGCTGCAAAATAGCGGTGCAGTAGTTGCAGAAAATAAAGTCGATAGCACCCCAGCGAGTTTAAATCTTCAAGCAAAAGATTTAAACAATAATGGCAAGATATTAAGTCTAGGCGATCAACGCATTCAGGCTGAAAACGTCAACAATACCGGCCTCATTAATAGCCAAGGTTTAACTCGTATTGATGCCAGTCAAGGCATCCAAAACGTGGGTACAGGTCAAATCTATGGTGACCATATTGCCCTGCAAGCCGCGCATCTTCTCAATGCAGAACAGCAAACCAATGGCGATGTCAAAGCAGGCACGATTGCGGCACGTCAACGCTTAGATATTGCAGGCGGAAAAATTGAAAACCGAGAACAAGCCTTAATTGCCAGCGAAGGTGCGCTGACTGTTGGTGGACAACTCAATGCAAACCATATGGCAGAAGGCTCTGCCGCATTATTAGACAATGCCAGTGCACGTATTCAATCCGTGGGTGATATGTACTTAGGCGTGGATATTTTGACCAACCGAAATTTGCATTTCAGTTCAAGTGTCAAAGAAATACCAGAAACCCGCAAAGATGTGACCGCTTATCAAGGTGCTGGAAGCGCTGAAATTCTTGATTCATCGCATATTACAGGTCGTGGCAGTTATGACAGCATTTATCTGGATGGTCAAAAATATGAAGACTATACCCGATATATCTACAACCAGTACGAAACCCAACACTATGTGGATTCCAGTGCACCAGCGGAGATTATTTCAGGTGGCACACTGACGCTAAAAGGCCAAAGCCTGACCAATGACAAGAGCCAAATTCTAGCGACGAAAGGCATTAATATTGAACAAAATGAAGTGAATAATATTGATGCTGAGGGTGAGCATCGTGTGATTAAAACGGGGACATCACAGTATCACTATGTAGGTTGGAATACATTAGGTACAAGTAAACGAAGTAAGTGGAACAGTGTTAAACCCTATAATCCAGCTGATATCGTAACGCCAATAAAACTTGATGTGGTGAAATATGATGGTGCTCACCAAGGCACATTAAATGGTGATACCTCAGAACTCAGCTTACCGCTGCAATCCTTATACAGCGTTAATAAAGAAAATAATAACCGCCCTTTGATTGAAAGCAGCGATGCCTTTACCAATTATAAAAATTGGTTAGGCAGTGATTACATGCTGCAAATGTTCGCGACCAACCCACAAAATATGCAAAAACGTTTAGGGGATGGTTATTACGAGCAAAAACTGGTCAATGACCAAATTGCACAACTGACGGGTCAAGTTTATTTAGATGGTTATACGAACTTCGAGGATCAATTCAAAGCCTTGATGGATTCTGGGGTAAGTGCTGCCAAAGATCTTAATTTAAGTGTTGGAGTGAAGCTCTCAGAAGCACAGATTGCTCGATTGACCAGTGATATGGTGTGGCTGGTGACAGAAACCATTACCGTTGATGGCGAAAAAATCCAAGTCTTGGTACCGAAAGTGTATGTTGCGGTACAGTCGGGGGACTTAAACAACAAAGGTGCCTTGATTGCAGGCGAGACGGTCAATTTAAAACTGAGTGGGGATTTAAACAACCAAGGCAGTATTGCTGGACGCCAATTGGTGAGTCTTGAAGCCAATAACATTAATAACGTGGGTGGCTTAATACAAGGTCGAGATGTCTTTGCGACAGCACACACCGATATCAATAATATTGGTGGGACAATGACCGCCAATCAAATCCTTGCCCTTGATGCGGGCCGAGACATTAACAACATCACCACGACGATTAAAACTGAAAATAAGCACGGTTTAAGTGAATTTAGCGCTGAAAACATTGGCCGTGTTGCTGGGCTGTATGTACAAGATGCGGATGGTCAGCTGGTTGCCAATGCCAAGAATAATATCAATCTGACTGCATCAGATCTACAAAGCCAAGGTAGCATTGCGATCCAAGCGGGACAAGACCTGAATCTTTCTACGGTGAATGTCAGTCGCAGTGATTTAAGCTCAGCAGGTGACAAGGATCAGATTCTGAATGCTTCGAGTCGAGATGTAGGGACGCAGATTCAGGCGAAAGGAAATATTTCCCTGCAAAGTGGTGCCAATACTCAGATTAAAGCCAGCACCTTGAACAGTACGTCGGGCAATGTAGTGATTGATGCTGGACAAAATGTCTTGATCGAAAATGGACGAGATGAACGCAGTTCTCAGCTTGCAGCCCAAGAAAAAGGTGGCTTCTCTACAACAGATAAAAAAATCCAATCTTCGACCAGTCAATCGATTGCAACCGACATCCAATCGGGTGGCAATATCCTGATCAATAGCCAAACAGGAGATATTCAAGCCACGCACCTGCAAGCTGGTGCGAAAGACAGCATTCAAATTACGGCAAACCAAGGCAATGTAAAACTTTTGTCAGATATTGATACTGATATAAAGAGCACGGAAACAGCCAAGAAAAATACAATTCAATTTAAAAACCGTCAATCAGGATATATCGACGAAGATGTTGCACAAACACAGCTCAAAGCTGGCAAAAATGTTGATATCAATGCCGGTAAAAATATCGAGCTGCAAGCCAATGATATACAAGCTCAAGACAATATTTATATTGGCAATAAACAATTCGAACGCCAAGCGGATGGCAGTTTAAAATCCAAAGATGGTAATGCCCTGCCCGAAAATGTCAGTCTGACGACATTAGAAACCAATGATCAGCAATGGGATGAAACCCAAAAAGGTTATCGTGGCATTGCCAAAGACTTAATGAAAGTGACTGCTGTTGGCTTAGCGGGTATTGAGGCTTTAGCTCCGGGATTAAAAGCACCGAAGATCACGATCGGAGAATCATCGAGCACACGGACTGAGCAAAGAACACAAACAGGGACCGATCTTGGTGCCAATAATGTCTATGTGGGTTCAGCAGGTCAAACGACACTGACCAGTAGCAACATTGATGCACAGAACACGGTCTTAGCGGGCAAAAAAGTCACGCTCGATGCAGCAGAAGAACAACACAAAACTGTTACGTCAAACAGCAAAGAAACGGTACAAGGTCTTGGGGTTAAGCTGAATAAAGACAGCATTCGAGTGGGCGGCTTTGTACTTGAAGACGCAGAGAATACCGTTAAAACTACAGCCACAACGCATAAGTCAGGCAATATCAATACTGAAAATTTAACAATTCAAGGTGCAGAAGGTGTAGATATCCTCGGCCAAAATATCACAGCGACAGGTGATACGATCATTGATCATGGTCGAGGAAATCTTAACATAGGCGGTTATGAAAATAAAACCACCACAGAAGAAAAGACTCATACTGAAACCATCAGTACAGAAGTCGGCATTCGCAATGCCTATTTAGATGCAATCTTAGCGGTAGAAGCTGTTGCAGATGCAACTAAAGCCTTATCTAAAGCTAAAGATGATTATAGCCAAGCACAACGTGACTATGCAGCGGGTCGAATTACCAAAGGAGCCTTAGATGACAGCAAAGCCAATGTCGCAATGGCAACGGCCAATGTGGCAAGTGCACAGATTGCTGTAGGGGCAGCAGCCGCATCTGCGGCTGCAAGCAGTGCAACCTATGGCTTTACTATTGGTGCCAATGGTGAAAGGATTGAAACTACGACGACCACGAATACAGAACAAAGCCAATGGCAAGGTAGCAACTTAGATTTAAATAACCTTCAGCTTAAATCAGAAGGCCAAGACATCAATATCCAAGGCAGCCGAGTGAATGCAACAGGCACCACGACCTTTGATGGCAGCAAAGACCTCAATGTGACTGCAGGCGTCGAGCATAGTAAACAGGACAGCAATAGTAAAACCAATAGCCAAAGTGTGAGCTATACCTATGGCGGTGGCGGCAGTGCTTCAATAGGCAAGCAAACCAGCCAATCACAAAACGAAAGCCTCACCCACGTAAATAGTGAAGTTGTGCTGAATCGTACTGAAGGTGCAATAGACAAACTGAATATTCAGGGCGGTGAGGTTTCTATCGCTGACCGAGGTAATCTACAAGTAAATCAGATCCATGTAGAAAGCTTGCAGGATACAGAGACTAGCAGTAATAGCAGCAAAGGCGGAAATATTGGCTTAGGTTTTGGTTCTAACGGTAAAGCCAGCAATATCAGCGCTGGCTATAACCAAAGTAAGGGCAGCATTGACAGTGCATGGGTAAATGACACTAGTAAGCTGCTGATTGGCAATGCGCAGAACGATGCTGATCTAGATGCGATGGGTGTTAAAAATATTACCAGTATTGGTGGTGTGATTGCCAATGCGACGAAGAATGAAGACGGCACATTAACGGATCACGGTAAGCTGAACTATTCAGGCGAACTTGCGCTGAAAGACATAGAAGATCATAACTACAACAGTAGCAGTGGTTTTAATGTATCAACGACGATAGGCAAAACCACGAACAACAAAGATGGAGAAAAATCCAAATATCCAAACGGTTCAACCACCATTGGCCTTAACAGCAGTGGACAAGAAACAGAACAATTGACTAAGGCAACGATGGGTCAAGGGACTGTTGCAAATGCCTCAGACAGCACCAATCGGGACATTAATAATACGCAAGAAATTACTCGTGACCAAGTGACGGGCATGCTGGATGGTTCTGTGACGGTTGATCAGCGTTTACTGAGTAAGAGTGGACGGGCGGAGATTATTCAAGAGCAGAAGGAATTACCTGAAAATTTCCGTCAAAGTGCTGAAAATATTGTGAAGCAAATGCCTGAGGGAGAATATAAAGAGAAGGCTTTACAAAGTTTAAATAATATACAAGCAAAACTTTATAGTTTACCAGCAGATTTTGAGGGTTTAGAGGAATATGGGCAGCAAGTTGCAGGGGAGCTATTGAAAAATGGTCTTGAAATTAAAGAGGTCGAAAAGATTATAGATACAGATAATTATTGGTATGCAATTCAAAAATTATCTGCTGTCCAAGAACAATTAGATATTTTGAGTCAGAATGGTAGTGGCATTGAACAGATTCTTAATTCTGAGCTCTCTAAAGAGCAACCAATAGTCAACTCAAACTCCTTAATTAGTATATTAGCTGAAAATACAGATAGTTCTCTTGCTGTAAAAGAAACGGATTTACTAGGTTTTAAATTTTTACATGCGGCAGCAGAAATTAGTAAAAATATAGAAAAAATTTCTGTAGATAGTGGTGTTGACATTGAAAAAATACAACTTGCTGCTAGCGTGTTGTTAGGAGGGCCTGTAAAAGCAACAGCAGGATATATAGTTAATCAATTTAGTGGAGAATATATTGATTATGCTACAAATGCGGTATCAGATCATTTAGTAAAATCACTCTACGGACTTTCAGATGGTCTATATGATGATTGGAGTCGGTCTGAAAAAATTAGTGAGTTGAAACAGCTTGGACTAAGCGATGATGATTTTCAACGAAGTCTTAATTATGCGGAATCACTGCAAAATGCAAAGCTAGGTGCTACTTTTATTGTTGGTATAGCTGCTGAGACACTAATTTCAGGGAAAGGAAAAGCTAAAAATAGTGATGAAATATCAGTAAAACCTACTGTTCCTGATTATGTTACTCGTAATGATCATGATTTTTCTGCTACAGAAAATTATAAAGGTAAACCAAAAGCTTACATAAATGACAAAGGTGATTTGGTTGCTGCAAACCCTGAAGGAACAGGATCTGTTCAATCTCATATTAGAGGTGGTAATTCTGAGAATACACCATACATTTCAACAAGTGATCCAGCAATAGCTATTGATTCTAAAAATTATGGTGGTGAGCAAATTAAGATTGATACGAAGCGATTGCAGGAAGATATTGATGCAGGTAAGATTTCTGGTAGTCAGATTGTGACACATACCGAAGTTAGAAAGGAATTACAATCTAAAGTCGATGCAGCTCAGGCGAAATATGATCGTAATCCTAGTAAAAAAAATCGAGATAAATTAAGAGATGCAAATAAAGATTTGAATCATGCTATTAGAGATGGGGAATGCTTAATCAAAGGTTGTGTTCCATCAGAATACATAAAGAAATAGTTTGTAAGGAGTATAGAGTTGGAACAGAAGATTATAGACTTATTAAATGAGATTCCTGATAGTGTCAATTATACAGATATAGCAGAGGACTTAGATGCTGAAGATATTTCAGTTAGCCGTATAGAACAGTTAAGAGAATTATTAACAAATTCGGATGACTATATTGTATTCCAAGCTGCTAAATTGTTGACATTTTGGGGAGATGATTATGGTTTTAATGCTTTAACTGCATTATTTGAAAACAATAAATTAAATGGTTTTATTGATCATAGGCTAAATGGTTATGATGATACATTGCAACATGTTCTTAGAGCATTTATTCGTTATTGGGCTGATAAATCTGACCATGGTCTAGGTACCTTAACAAGAAAAAAATTGTTTCCATATATTGTCAAAATAATAGAGCTTGCTAATACTCAACCTTTTGGAATAGATTCTTTATTTGGTTTAATAATCGATGAGGACTTCAAAGAATATATTCCATTTTTAAAAGAACATTTAATTTCAATCATTGATCATCCAGAAATACATGGTTGGAAAATTCATGATGTTATTGAGTTATTTTTAAAAATTGAACCTGATTTTGTATATAAATTATTGGATGAAAAAGGAAAGACGTTAAAGGATTTTAATTTTTGAAATTAATGTATCGACCAGTATTGGTATTCCACAAAAGGGAACTAAAGAAGCTTCTACAGCTCCAAAAGGTTCAACGACCATTGGTATCAATAGCAGCGGGCAAGAAACAGAACAACTGACCAAGGCAACCTTAGGTCAAGGTACTGTGACGAATGTGAAAGATACGGTAATCCCCCCTAAAAATAATAGGATCTAAAAGTAGAATTTTCTCTTAAGATACGAGCAGGAGATTCTGCATGAAAACATCTAAATTTACTGATAGTCAGATCATGTCCATCTTGAAACAGGCAGAATCTGGCACACCTGTAGCGACCCTTTGCCGTGTACACGGCATGAGTAATGCTACCTTTTATAAATGGCGTGCCAAATATGGTGGTATGGATACATCATTAATGGCTCGACTGAAAGAGCTAGAAGCCGAAAATACCAGACTTAAAAAGATGTATGCGGAA
>NZ_VPBI01000016.1:0-66450 GCF_013418795.1 Acinetobacter sp. YH12120
TTCCATTGGTTCTTATTGTTGATAATGCCTCGATTCATAGAAGTAAAAAGATGGCTGATTACAGAGAGCTACTTAAAAGTAACTTTTCGACGAATTTGTATTTTATTCCAGCTTATAGCCCTGAGTTAAATCGAATCGAGATGGTATGGAAGCAGATGAAATATTATTGGCGAGATTTTCAAGTCATGACAGCTGATAAAATAGAGCAATGGGTGTAGAGAGTATCAAACCAATTCGGAAAAGAATACATGTTTACTTTTTAATGACAGCTTACGCTCATGTCATCTTAATTTTTGAATTTCAGCTATGAGTAAAAATAAAATGTACGATGCTCAAGTTTTACAGCAACAATATGAGCAATGGCATGATTTACATCGACAGATGCGAGAAGCGCAGCAAAAATGGCAAGCTGCAGAAAAGCTCTGGCAAGAATTACAGGCCTATTATCAAAGTGAACAATGGCTTGAGGACTATGAAAATGCGCCTGAACTTAGCTGCCGCGAAGGGGAATATTCTATATTATCGCAAGATACGCTATGGAATGCTTTAGAAGAGCGTCGCCAACATGCAATTGATTGGATGAAACTGAGTTTAAGTGTGATCTGCGATTAAACTTAATCCAAACTTACATCTAATTTATTTTGATCAATAAAACTATCATCACAGTTTTATTCAGTAAATTTACTGCATATTTAATCAGTTATGTTATTTTGAGTTGGTTTGAAGAAATTAAAAACGAGTATCAACATGAAAAAGTTATATAGTGTTTTGGCTGTTTTAAGTGTGGCAACTTTAGCTGCGTGTAGTAATCAGCCTATCAATGAACAAACTCAGGTGCCACAGACCATGCAAAATTGTGTCCCAGAATCTGCTGCGCAGTTAGTTGGTAAAACAGGTTTGACTGAAACACAAATTAAAGCGCTTACCCGAGCTGAAATTGTGAGAATGGTTACACCAGGTCAGCCTGTAACAATGGATTATCGTATGAATCGCGTCACTGTGGTGGTCGATCCGAAAACTAAAATTATTCTACAAGCTTCTTGCGGCTAAACAATTTTAAGAAATTTTCTCAATATTACCCTGAAAATTTGATCTGATTTTCAGGGTTTTTCGTTTTAATCAGCCAATCACTCAAAATTAAAGTACTACAGTGTTAATATATCGGTTGTCTTAAAATTTTAGATCAGGTTAGAAATGCACTTATTTATGTGTTTGAAAAATCAAGGAAATATACATTGATGCAAGCCTTGAATATATCGACACGTTTAGGTGGA
The DNA here is from genome assembly GCF_013418795.1 of Acinetobacter sp. YH12120. Classification (NCBI taxonomy): domain Bacteria; kingdom Pseudomonadati; phylum Pseudomonadota; class Gammaproteobacteria; order Moraxellales; family Moraxellaceae; genus Acinetobacter; species Acinetobacter sp. YH12120. The sequence continues at coordinate 1,275 of NZ_VPBI01000016.1, forward strand.
TTCTACTTTTTCTACTATGCAATTGTTGGGACGTTTTTGCCTTTTTGGAGCCTGTACTTAGAAGATCAAGGCTTTAATTATCAGGAAATTGGTGTTTTATCTTCCATTGCCATTTTAACGCGCTTTTTCGCGCCTTTTATTTGGGGATGGATTGCCGATAAATCAGGCAAACGGATGCTTTTGGTACGCATCGCAACTTGGATGGAAGCCAGCATTTGGTTGCTGATTTTTATTGTTCCGAATAGCTTTCAGTCTGTTGCATTACTCATGCTGATTTTTAGCTTTTTCCAAAATGCAATTTTGGCACAATTTGAAGGCGTGACTTTGTTTTGGTTGGGCGAGAAACGTGCAGAACTCTATGGCAAAGTGCGAAAATGGGGTTCTATAGGCTTTATTGTCGGGGTTTTTGGCATAGGTGCTATTTTAGAAATTATACCAATCTCCATGTTACCGATGTTGCTACTCAGTATTTCTTTACTGGCACTTCTATGGTCGTTCAGTATTCAAGAACCAAGCACCGCACCCATTGCACAAAAACAACTTGAACCCTTATTGCCCATTTTAAAGCGCCCAGTGGTCTATTCATTTTTTATTATTGAATTGGTTTTGCTGTTTTCGCATGCACCATTTTATAGTTTTTATAGTAATTTTTTAAGTCAGGCAGGATTTAGCACAAGTCAGATCGGTTTATTGTGGTCTGTCGGGGTGGTTGCTGAAATCATTATGTTTGCCTATGCGAGTTTGTTTTTAAAGCGTTGGTCTTGGCGTTCACTGGTTGCCGTATGTTTAATTTTAACAGGCTTACGTTGGGTGATAGTTGGTTTATTTCCATCCATATTTTTTGCACATTTTTTTGCACAAAGCATCCATGCCTTTAGTTTTGGATTATTTCATATCATTGCCATGCGGGTGATTTTTCAAAACTTTTCTGCAGGGCAACAAGGTCGTGGGCAAGCACTTTACAGTACCATGTGGGGTTTAGGTGTTGCACTGGGGAGTATTTTGGCAGGGCATTATTGGGATATTGTTTCAGGCGAATGGATTTTTATTTTTGCAGGATTATCTACACTCGTTGGTCTGTGTTTTATTTGGGGATTGCCAAAGCAATTAGAATCGCAGTCAATGTCGAGTGATACCAAAGCCTAGTTGGTAATAGCGTTCTTTTATCAAAAATAGAAGCAAGCAACGTTGGATTAGCATAGTTTGCTTGCTTCTTACTCATTGCTACATCAAATACGGATTTTAGCGTATTGATGCCACCACGGTTGAGCCGTTTCAAGTTGTGCAGCCAGTTGTAAAAGCACATCTTCACGTGCAAAAGGCGCAATAAACTGCGAACCCAATGGTAAGTTATCTTTATTCCAATACAATGGCACAGACATTGCTGGCAGCCCAGTAATATTGGCAAGTTGAGTAAATGGCACCCATTTTAGGTTTTCTTTGACAATGCGATCGACCAATTTACCTTGCGCTAACCAATGTGCTTTACCTGCATGTAATAGTGTTTTTAAAATTGGTTTTTGCCATGCAGGAGTTTTAACTTCGCCATTTTTTGGTGCAACTGAGGCAGTTGCAGGGATGAGGTATAAATCATAACGCTCAAAGAATTGATTCATTTGCGCGACATATACCCCCCAATTATTCAAATTACGAATGTAATCTACTGACGTGGTTTTTGCGCCAAAGGCAGCCAAAGCCAAAGAGTCGAGCTCAAAATTATCGGAATGATTTGGCAGGCGAGTTTGAATTTCAGCAATTAAATAAGCAAATTGGCTAAACCATGTGGTAATAAAATCTTTGGCCAATTGCATACCATCAATAGCCGGACGGTCTTCAACAACTTCATGCCCTAAAGATTCTAAAAGCTGTACGGTTTTTTGAATGGCATTGATCGCATCTTGTGAAACAGCTGTACCAATCGGAGATTGGGTCGAATATGCGATTCTTAATTTTTTTGGCGCTTGCTGAATTGCATCTAAATAACTGCGTTCAGGAGCTTCAATTTTGAAAAGTGAATGACCATCTGCGCCATGCGTTGCATCGAGCATTGCCGCACTGTCACGTACACTTTTACTTAAAATATGTTGCATCGCTGCACCATGCATGGCTTCACTGAGTTGTGGCCCCCACGGGGTGCGTCCACGACTTGGTTTTAAACCAAACAAACCACAGTAAGACGCAGGAATACGAATTGAACCACCGCCATCACTTGCCCCTGCAATCGGCACAATACCTGCCGCAACTGCAGACGCAGAACCACCAGAAGAACCACCACTATTGTGTTTCAAATTCCATGGATTTTTACATGCACCCCAAGCATCTGGCTCGGTTATCCCTTTAATCCCAAATTCAGGCGTGTTGGTACGTCCAAAGGTAACGATTCCGCTATTTTCCCAACGATTTACAATTTCTGCATTTTGTTCTGCAAGATGATGCGCACGTTTTAAACCCTGACAACCAAATGAAGTCGGATAGCCTGCATATTGTTGAAATAAGTCTTTGACTAAAAAGGGCACACCTGCAAATGGGCCTGTTAATTTTGTTTGTGTGCGCTGCCGTGCATGTTCATGCATAGGAATAATAATGGCATTTAATTGTGGATTGGTTTGTTCAGCACGTTGTAACGCAATATCTAATAATTCTGAGGCCTGAACATCCTTTTTGGCAACCAGCTCTGCCAAGCCTAAAGCATCATATTGGAGGTATTCTGCAAGTTTCATTTCAATCCTGAAAATCTGTATTGTCAAATTGATGTTGTATGCTATTTTTGTTTAAGAAGCAAGAATGACCCGATTACGACCTTGCATTTTTGCCTGATATAGCGCCTGATCTGCCTGAATAATTAAATCTTGTAAAGGGAGATTGGTGGGTAAGTGTGTATGTGACACGCCCATGCTTACTGTAAAATGAATGGGTTCAAGGTTTTCTAAATTTAACGCTTGATGTTCAATACACATACGAATACGTTCTGCAATGCGTTGAGTTTTATTTAAGTTATTATTGTTCAGCAAAATAATGAACTCTTCACCACCAATGCGACAAAATAAATCGTGATCACGTAAATTGCTTTTAACGATGTTAGAGAGATGTTGCAAAGCACGGTCACCGACATAATGCCCATATTGATCATTCATTTTTTTAAAATCGTCGATATCTAACATAATTAAAGACAATGAATGATTGTTTTTATGCTTTAAAGCTTTTTCACTTAACTGAGTAAAACTACGGCGGTTCAGTGTTTCGGTTAAACTGTCATGATTTGCCAAATACAATACTTCTCTATACAACTGATTTCGGTTTTGGCTAATCACACATAAAATTAACGTGGCAAGACCTAAAATAATTAAACCCACACGAATAGAAATAATGGTGGTTAAATAACTCGAATTCACTTGATCTATAAACAAGCCTGTGACGCTGTGATACAGAGTTAAACAGACCAAGCTATTAATCAGTGCCAAATTAAAAAGTTGATAGCTGGCAGCTGCCCAAATTAATGCAGCCAATGGATACAACAATGCACCTGGTCCATAAAAAATATGGGTGCAGGCGATAGAGATCAGTAATGCAAAAAAGGGCAAGATATCCTGAATTTGAGTTTCTTTAGCATATTGATTATTTATAAGTTTTTTGAATTTAGACCAGCCTGGGGCAGCCAAAATTAAAGGTAAGACAATTACCGCATTTAAAATTTCACCAGACCACCAAGTAAAAAAATCAATCCAACGATTTTCTTTTAACATAAAGGTGTGCGGCAAATTTGGCAGCAGAAGAATGGCAAATAAAGCCCCAAAGAAACAGCCTAAAGTTACAGCAATAATATGTGGATATAGCTCTGACACATTATTATTGCTCGCTGGAAGTTTAGCGCGGGCAAAATTAAAGAAAAACAACCCACTAAAAACAGCTACAAAGTTGGAAAGCGTTAAACCTAGCGTCATCAGGAAAGTATTGTCTGTGACCAAATCGGCGCCCATATAGCCAAAAAAAGCACCCAAAATTCCACCAAAACTTTTTAAAGATGGAAAGCGAATGAGTAGCCCCAACAAGAGGGCGTTGCTTGGCCAAAAAAAAGAAAAGTAGCTAAGTGGGCGAGTAAAAATACCCAATAAACAAGAAAAAAATACCACAACGGCTAGCAGTCCAAAGGCAAATATTTGCTTTTGAGTCGAAGATATAGTTTGCGGTATGCTAAAGTTTTGCAAGTACTAAACTCACTTTTGCAATGGGTTGATAATTAAGAAAAAAACTTGAATGAGTGTGACGTTCACAACAGAAAGGCGATCATATCAAATAACCATTACCTACAAAGTCGATTAAATGTAAACTAAGTCACATTTTCGTTAAATAAAATTGTTGTCTTATGTTTATGCTTGCAGATTTGGATTAAAAATATGCTAAGTTGTCTAAACGGTTTATATCTTTAAATAAATGTATGAAAAAAATATATCTAACCACAGTTTTAAGCTTATGTTCTGTCTGCGCGATTGCGAATGAAAATACAACAATAGATTCAGCCAAGTTAACGCCAGTAGCAGCAGAAACGACCAATAAATTTCGTGTGGTGACCCGTCCAGAAATTGTGGGGCTGTGGGGCATGCAAATCCCAAATAATCGTAAATGTATTGAATATTACAACTTTAAAAGTAATAGCGATGTGGTGATTAAAAGCGGTCAAGAATGGTCTGCAGGTGTATATGATTATCAACCTTCACAAGACCCTGCAAATTCGTTACCGGCTTTAATTTTGCAAGTTAAATATGACAATAATGAAGTGGATTGTTCTGGATATCAGGAAGACCAAACAGGGGACATTTCACAATATTTTGTAAAATGGAAAAATGCGCACACCATTAATTTCTGTAGTAATGAAAAAGCAGAACAATGTTTTGCGACGTTGTACCGCGTCCTGCCTTAAACTTTTCATTATTTGGTCTATTAGAGATCTTTTATAAACTCGTACCCCTCATCCTGTAGCGCGTGTATTGATCATCTAGAGCGCTAAAGCACAAAAGTAGTGAATTTCAATCTTTCATTAGACGAATTATTGATGATCATTTTTCGAATCCAGAATCAATTAACAAGAGCGACACATTTTAGTGAGTTGAAAAGTTAGGTGAATTCTTAGAATCATTAGACTTTTTCAACCGGCAATGACCTTATTACATAAATTTGGAGCAAGCTGTGATTTAAAGGTTTGAGGAAATTTAAATATAATTAAAACATAGTGTTAGATATTTGTTTCAACAAAGCTCTTACAAATAAGACTTTATTTTCTCTTATTCATATACGAGTGTACGAGTGCATTTTAATTTAATGAAAATTTTATCGTCTTGCTGAAAATAAAAACGGCTACTGAGCCATGCAAGCATTTTGCGACACATGGCTCAGCAATAAATCCATAATTATGCCTCGTCAATTTCTAAAGGATTTAGACTTTGGACAGAACTTGCTTTAAATGGTGCAGCAATTTGCTTTAAATCTGAACCCGATGGGGCTTGATACACTTTTAAGCCAAACTCCGGAATAATTGCCAGCAAATGATCAAAAATATCGGATTGAATACTTTCATATTCTTTCCATGCAGTGGTTTTGGTAAAGGCATAAATTTCTAGTGGTAAACCTTCACTGCTTGGCTGTAGTTGACGAATAATCAATGACTGAGATTGATTAATGCCAGGATGCTGTTTCAGATAAAATTCAACATAGGCACGGAACGTCCCTAAATTGGTTAAACGGCGTTGGTTGTATTGTGATTGATTTGCTAACTGCTGATTAAACTGCTCAATTTCTTCATTTTTGCTATGTAAATATTGATCCAATAACAAAAACTCTTTAAGTTTGCTTTGTTCATGTTCAGTCATAAAGTGCACAGAACTTTGATCAATTAAAATGGCACGTTTAATACGTCGGGCACCAGCTTCCTGCATGCCACGCCAGTTTTTAAAGGTATCGGTAATGAGTTTATTGGTTGGAATAGTGGTCAGGGTTTTATCCCAGTTTTGCACGGTGACTGTATGTAATGACATATCAATGACATCACCATCGGCATTTAAAGAAGGCATTTCAATCCAGTCACCAATCCGTACCATATCGTAGGAAGAAATTTGTACCGAAGCCACTAGAGATAAAATGGTATTTTGGAAAACCAACATCAAAACAGCAGCCATCGCACCAAAACCTGCGAGTAAGGTAAACACATCTTTTTTCAGGAAAGTGCCTAAAATCATGAGGGCACAGACCACATAAATAATGAGTTTAACTAACTGCAAATAGCCCTTAATTGGCTTGTTGCGTGACTTAGGGTTGCGTTGATAGAACAGGTTAAAAATATTTAAAAATTCAGAAATTGCCAATGCAATGGTCAGGAATATAAAGGCTTGCGCACCCATTTGCACAAAGCTTTCTACTTTATCTGACAAATGCGGTACGGTGGTGATGCCGTTCATAATCACGACAGCTGGGACAATGTTGGCAATACGTCGGATGACACTATGCTGTGAAATAATTTCACTATTGGCAAAGGTCATTTTAGAAATCAGTTTGCGAATCCCGCGCACTACAATTTGCTTGGCAATAAAGTTGGCTAAAATTGCCAGTAGAATCACAATACTGAGTGAGGTCAGCATTTCTAACCAAGGGTATTGGTTATACCATTCCTGAATATTTTGAATAAAATTAAATTCTTGCAAAAGGTCCTCGCTTTAAGGTTGCTGATTTTCGTCTGCACGGCACTTAGAATTTTGGCCTGCAATTCACCTTAATTCTTCATTGATGTATGAAATTGTTAGATAGTGTATCGACTAAAGTTTAAATTTGAAGGCTGAGTAACTTTTTGCTACATTTCAATTATTTGTTTTTACTGAAAGTTTTCAATCAAGTTGCAGTCATAATAAAAAAGCCAGTACAGATACTGGCTTTGAATAGATACCTAGCATAAATACTTGCGTGATCTACCACATTAAATCATCTGGAATCACATAGGCTGCGTATGGATCTTCTTCATCTGTCGTGGCTTCATTTTTCTCGGCATTATTGACAATAATAAAGCCTTCCATTTTGCTATTAATACGTTCAGCTAAAGCTTTAGGCAGGAACGCATAACTGTCATTTTCTTTGGCAATCACCAAACTACCTGCCACGAGTGCATTGTAAATTTGTTGATTGATATACACTTTTTTAATCTTGCCATCTAAAAACTGATAAGCCACTTCACCATCGGTATCACGAATTTTATGCTGCTGAATCATTTGCATAATTGCTGCTTTCAGTTCTTTTTCCTGTAAAGCGGCTTTCTTTTCTTGCTCAATAGCTTGGTCTTTGGCGAGTTTTTCTTGCTGTGCCTGTGCAATTTTGGCTTTCACTTCAGCATCTTTACTTTCACCTGTGCGCTGTTCGTGTAAGGTTTGTTTAGACAGTTTTTTTGCTTTTTTATTATCCACTAAACCCGCTTTGAGCAATTGTGCCTGTAGTGCATTTTTAACCATGATAATTTCCGAAACTTAATGTTGAAGATGTCGATAGCGAAAATAAATAATCCAATACACCAAACTCAAACTTAGGCTGAGTCCTGCAGGTACCAGAAAAGAATTCAGTTTAAATGTAGGATAAATGGCTGCAGCGAGTAATCCACCCACAAAGAAACCAATTAAAATCAGTAGGTGTAAAACAATACGCCTTTTTTCAACTTGTAAGCCCCGCACTCGATAACCGAGAGCTAAGCCTAAATCGGTCAATACCCCAGATAAATGTGTGGTGCGGATGATGGTGCCTTTATAGTAGCTGATCATGGCATTTTGTATGCCCATGACAACCGATGCCCAAAGCAGGGCATAACGTGGGAAATAAGGCAATAATGCCCAGCAGATTAAAATAAAAAATGCCACCAAACTCATGGGCAAACCATAACGACGCCCTAAGCGAAAATTGCTATTTCCTAAAATGACGCCGCTATAAAATGAGCCAATCACATAGCACAAAATCACCAGAAACAAGAAAATCATGGCTTCTGGTTTCCAGTCGATTAGCGCCATCGCCAAGATACTAACGTTACCAGTCATGTGCGAAACGGACTGGTGCAATACGGTCACCAATCCGAGTACGTTAATAATTCCAGCATTGACGGCTAGAAAAAAAGCACCAAATTGCACCCAAAGGGGTAAAGTTTGAAAAGGCATAATGGATGATTGCGTAAGTTTCCTAACGCATTGTATCTTAACTCAAACCACGGTCAACCGCAGTAGTAAATAGCACATCGGTAGATGAGTTAAGTGCAGTTTCGGTTGAATCTTGCAATACGCTAATGACCATACCAATTGCAACAACTTGCATGGCAATATCTGAAGAAATACCAAATAAGCCACACGCTACAGGAATCAGCAGTAACGAGCCGCCCGCAACGCCTGAAGCACCACAGGCCGACACCGTTGCAACCACAGATAAAATCAGCATGGTGCTAAAATCGACAGAAATTCCTAAAGTATTTACCGCAGCTAAGGTCAAAACGGTAATGGTGACCGATGCGCCTGCCATGTTAATTACTGCACCTAACGGAATTGCAACACTCGCGGTTGATTCCTGTACGCCTAAACGCTTGGCTAAGTCTAAATTGACAGGGATATTGGCTGCAGAACTACGGGTAAAGAAAGCAGTAATGCCACTTTCGCGTAAGCATTGAAAAACTAAAGGATAAGGATTGCTGCGGGTCACAAATGCCACCATGATTGGGTTGATGACCAACGCGACAAAGAACATCGTACCTAACAAGACTGCCAATAATTGAGCATAACTGGCTAAGGTGCTCAAGCCTGCATCGGCAAATGTCACGGCAACCAAGCCAAAAATACCGAAAGGCGCAAAGTTAATCACCAAGCGAATAACGCGATTGACTGCATTGGCTGCATCATTCAACAATGCTTTGGTGGACTCTGTAGCATGGCGGAAGGCAATCCCTAAAGCCACAGCCCAAGCCAAAATACCAATAAAGTTGGCTTCGGCAATGGCAACTACAGGGTTAGCAACAAAACTAAGTAAAAGATTTTTCAAAATTTCAGCAAGACTGCCCGGCGGGGTTAATTCTGACTGTGTTGCAACATCTAAAAATAATGTACTTGGGAAAAGCGTACTTGCAATAACTGCACTGAGCGCAGCCAAGAACATACCAATCGCATACATCAGCATAATCGGTTTGATATAGGCATTGCTGCTTCCAATTTTAAAATTGGCAATCGATGCCATGACCAAAATAAAGACTAAAATTGGCGCAACAGACTTCAGGGCTTTAATAAATATATCACCCAAAAGGCTTAAATAGGGCGCAGATTCTGGAAATAAAATTGCAACAGCCACACCGAGTACAATTGCAATCATAATTCGGGAGACTAAACTCAAACGCAAAAAAGCTGAAAACATACGAAAACAAGGTTAAAGAAAAGCGGCTATTTTATACTGAAATATCCATGTGCTTAAAAATAATTTTTATATAAAAATTAAGTCTATATTTTTAAAAGTGATATTTATTAAACTACTTAAATTTCAGCAAGATAAAAGTACTCTTTGATCAAAAAGCATGTGTGTTGAGCATCCAGTTTTAAAGATAAAATTAAAGATCAATTTCTTGATCTTTAAGTCAGTTCAGGCGCAAGCTCTTGCATGGCTAAATAATGTGACAAATAAACTTTTCCATTTAAATGCTGCAAAAGTTTTGAGTGTTGTAATTTGTCCATTACCGGGCCTTTAATTTCTGAAAAATGCAGACAAATATTCAATTTTTTTAGTTCAAGATTTAAATCTTCCAGCATTTCGAGTGCGCTTAAATCAATACTGCTAATACTCGAACAATTCACCACTACATGCTTTAACTGAGGGTTTTGGCTGACTTGATTAATAAAAAAGCCTTTTAAAGTATTGGCATTTAAAAAGGTTAGATTTTCATCAATTCGCATGGATAGCACGTGTGGCGCGGTACGCACTTGATGCCGCTGAATATTACGAAAATGTTGTGTGCCTTCAAGTAAACCAATTACCGCAATATGTGGTCGGCTAATACGCCACAACATTAGAATAAAGGTGGACACAATCCCAATAATTAAACCTGTCGAAATATCAATCAATATGACGCCAAAGAACGTCACCCACATGGCCAGACCATCGGCTTTGGAATAACGCCAAGTTTCTTTAAAAGATTGGAACTCGACCAGTTTCCAAATTGAAACAATAATGGTTGCAGCCAAAACAGCCAGTGGTAAGTCTTGGAAAAATCCCGTGAAGTATAAACTGACAATAACAATCACGATGGAGGTAAATACACCTGCCATTGGTGTTTTTGCACCTGCATCGGCATTGACCACGGTACGCGACAAACTGCCTGTGACGGGAAAAGAGGAGCTAACACCTGCGCCAAAATTGGCTAAACCGAGTGCAATCAGTTCCTGATTGCTATTTAAGTGACTACGTTGTTGTAAGGCGGTGGCTTGCGCAATAGACAGAGATTCCACAAAACTGATCATGGCAATCATGGCTGCGCCAGGAAGGAGTTGTAGAACAAGTTGTGCATTCCATTCAGGGAATTGAATAGGCGGAAATCCTGAAGGAATTTCTCCGACTGTTTTAATGCCGATTTGTTGCAAATGCAATGAATAAACCAAAGCAATTGAACCGATCACCAATACCAATGGCAAGGCTTTTAAGATAAAGCCGCTACCTCGAACACGCTCACGAATGGCATTACTGTTGATGATTTTAGGGGCATAAATTAGAAATAAAATGGCAGCAACACCCAAGAGCACGCTATAAAAATGGGTTTGTCCCACATATTTCCAAAAGCTGTATAAGAACTCAGGTAAGTTATTGGCTTTAAGGGGGATGTCTAACACAAATTTAAGCTGTCCAATCGCAATCATTAATGCAGAGGCAATAATGAAGCTTTTAATAACAGGATGGCTAATGAGTTGAATTAAAAAACCGAAACGAAAAACACCTAAAAGTAGTGAAATAATGCCGACCATCAGGGCAAGTAAACAAGCTGCTTGAATATAAGCTGCCGAGCCGACTTCAAATAAAGGATTGAGCGTCGCAAAGGTCATCATAGAAATAATGGCGACTGGGCCAATGGACAAGGTTGGGCTGCCACCAACCAAGGCGTACATGATCATGGGGATCACGCTCGCGTATAAACCCATGACAGGAGGCAAACCTGCAAGCATGGCATAGGCCATTCCTTGAGGTACCAACATGGCAATGACAATAAACGCAGACAGCAGATCAGATTTCAATGTTTCTGCATTGTATTTTCGCAGCCATTGCCAAGCAGGTAGTACACGAGCCAAACGTGAATTGAAATCTGACATACTGAAATCTAAATCATAAATTTAGATATATTATGAACAAAAAATGCTAAGAAGTCTTTGAAATAGCAGGAGAGTATTCAAGTTTTATGGTGATGCCTGATAATACAGGCATTATCATTTAGACCTGCGGGCAATAAAGTGCATAGAGGGTATTAAGTACCTGCACCATTTTTTCATCTTTAATTGAATAAAAAATTTGCTTGCCATCACGGCGGGTATTCACCACATCACTTTTACGCAGCATCATTAATTGTTGCGATAAAGTAGGCTGATGAATTTGAGTTATTTCTTCAATTTGCGATACGTTTAATTCTTGTTGAGATAAATGACAAAGAATTAAAAGACGGTCACTATTCGCCAAAGATTTTAAAATTCCAACAACGGTATCCGCAGATTCACGCATTGATGTGATTTCAAGACCATCGTTCATTGTTTTATTCTCTTAATTTACAGCTAACCCAATATATATTAGGCGGGAGTGGAAGATAAATTATATAACATAAATCATTATTTATATATGAGAACAAGTATCATTTAAGAAAAGATATCAGCCAATCATAAATAATGGGCTGATATTCTAATCAAAAAATTGATAAAAAAGTGGCTGAGTTACAATAAAACCTATTTTTTCACTTGTTCAAAACTTTTTAATTCTTTCTCACTAAATTCACTCGATGCAGCTAACAATTCGTGAATTTCTGGGTTATACCAAGCAAAGTATTCCGACATTTTTGCACTAAAAGTATCATCTAGGCTTATCTGCGTAGCATTGTGTTGCAACAAGGCTTGCTGATCTAAACTGCTGATAAAACTTTTTAAGGTGGCACTATCAAAATAATATGCAGACTTAAATTGTGCAGAATCTGCAGCGCGTTGTAATACGGTTTTGGTCATTTTTTCCAAAACTTTCAGATTTAAAGGGATGTGTGCGCTATAACGCTGCAAAAGCCCTTGAATCAATACGAAATTATTTAAACTTGGTTTTGCCAGTTCAGCTAAGGCATAGAGTTCATGCTGTGTAGCTGGGTTCGGCTGTAATTGCAGATTTGCTTCTGTAACCCAATTTTGCTGAATAAAGTACGCCACAATTTTTTCGATTTCTTGAGAAAGTTCTTGCGCCGTCCATGCCAAGAAAAACTCTTGCTTCAAATATGGATAAATCGCCTGCAGTTTTTGCATTAAATCTGCGCATGATAATGCTAAATTTTGTTCATTAAACTGCTGCACAATTAATGCTACACACGCAGGCAAAATAAAGCAGTGCAAAATATTATTGCTAAAATAGCTCAATAAGATTTTTTGGCTTTCTGCGACTCGAATCTGTTCTACACCATCTTGGTTATAACGCTCAACTTGTTTAAGTTTTAGCGCATATTCAATAATTTCTTGTGGATTTAAACCCGTAATAATCATACGTGGGTCGTAGCACAATTGTTTGAGCAAACGTCGATATTGTTCAATTCGGGCGAGCAGCTCATCTTGTTTCAATGCATGCTGATCGGCATTTAATAAAATCAGAGAGATGAGGGCGATTGGGTTAATCACCACCGCTTTATTGATATTTTCCAAGATTGCATGCGCAGTATGATCTACCGTGTGAATCACAGAGGTCGGTAGTTCATCATTTATGTTCAGTTTTACATCGCGTGCTTGGTTGGCAGTTAAAACATCATCTAAAAATACAGGTTCGCCAAAGTTGACATAGACCTGACCAAAGACTTTTTCAATTTTACGGGCAGAGTTTAAAATACCCCATAAAGATTCGGCTTCTTTCGGTTTGCCGTTTAATTCATTTAAATAAGATGTGCCTTCAATCAGTTTTTCATAACCAAAATACGTTGGAATAAATGCAATTGGTTTGGTTGCTCCGCGTAAATGGCTTTGAATGGTCATCGACAACATGCCTTTTTTCGGCGGTAACAATAAACCTGTACGTGAGCGTCCACCTTCAATGAAGTATTCGAGTGGGGTGTTGCGTGACAATAAACTGTGTAAATATTCTTTAAATACCGAGGTGTATAATTCATTGCCGCTGAAAGTACGGCGAATAAAATACGCACCTGCACCACGCATTAATTGACCCACAATTGGTAAATTTAAATTAATACCTGCTGCAATATGCGGCACCATCAAGCCACGATTAAAAATCACATAAGACAGCAACAAATAGTCGATGTGGCTACGATGACAAGGGGTATAGACGATTTCATAGTCTTTGGCGAGTTCGCGTACCGTGTCAAAGTGATGCACTTCAATGCCATCATAGAGCTGTGTCCAAAGCTTGGTCAGTGCCAGTTCAGCAAAACGCAAAGTCGAATAAGAAAAGTCCGATACAATTTCAGTTAAATAGCTTTTAGCACGGTTTTCTGCTTCAAACATACTGACTTTTTGTTCGATACTTTCTTTACGAATAGCTTGTTGTACTGCTTCACTTTTCATCAACGCATGAATCAAATTACGGCGGTCAGATAAGTCTGGGCCTAAAATCGCTTCTTTGTGTTGATTAAAATTGTGTTCCAGATGTTGCTCAATAAAGTGCGCAGGCGATAAGTGTGGTTGTTGTTGTGTGGCTTGTTCAATAAGCTGACGTAAGGAAATTGCTTTATGAAACTCGATGTAGTTATCACGTGAATAGAGCGAAATATTAATGGTTTGTTTAAGCTTGTTTGGCGTAGACCATGCATCGGCAAATAATGCTTTAAACCAAGAGTCTTCGTATTCGGGTGAACGTCCCCAAAGTACAGTTACGGGAACTAACAACACATCATGTTCAGGATGTTGCTCTAAGGTTTCAATGAGTCGAATCAATTTAGCAGAGTAGTGATAAGCACTGTGCTGTGGGTTTTTCTCACGCAAGACCAAAATGGAATCGTCTTCCTGATGCTCAGCAATGTTTAAAGGCGCATACACAGAAGGTAAACCACGAGATTGCGTCTGCTGATCAATCAATACGGTATTGCTGAGAGAGGCATCTTGCAGCACATAACAAAATTGTGTTTTTTCAGAGCTTTGTGCAACACGATGTTCTAATTCTGCAGTCGTGCCTAATACTTGTGGCGTCACAATCTTATCTAAGATTTTTTTAGTGAAATTACGATAAAGCTGACTGTAACGTTTATTAGACATTGCATTCCCTACATTTTGTTATGTGTTGCTATTGTCAAAAAATAAATAGCGAATTTCAAACCCAAGTGCCGAGAAAATCGACAATTAAACTGAGGTCGTCATCTCTTTATTCTAATTCGCATTTTGTTGAAAGCTAATCATATTTTTGTATAAAACAATTTTCGTGAAACATCGGCAAAAATTTTATAAAAAGGTATGATAATTTAAATTTTGTTTATATAGATATAACTTAGGGAATAATCATGACCACAGATGCAGCTTTTTCAACACCAGCAAATTTAGGGATTGCCGTATATAGCAATAATGCAGAAGCGATTGGTAACACGCCATTGGTACGCATTAACCGTTTAATTTCTGGCGATGCAACGGTTTTAGCCAAAGTGGAAAGCCGTAACCCTGCATTTTCTGTGAAATGCCGTATTGGTGCTGCTTTAATTGCCGATGCTGAAAAACGTGGCGTGTTAAAAGCAGGTATGCATATTGTAGAACCGACCAGCGGTAATACAGGAATCGCTTTGGCATTTGTAGCTGCAGCAAAAGGTTATGAGATTACACTAACGATGCCTGCAAGCATGAGTATTGAGCGCCGTAAGGTGTTGAAAGCGTTGGGTGCAAATTTGGTGCTGACTGAGCCTGCAAAAGGTATGAAAGGCGCGGTGGATGAAGCAGAGCGTTTGGCAACCGAACATCCTGAAACTTATTATTTGCCGCAGCAGTTTAATAACCCTGCCAATCCGCAAATTCATGAAGAAACCACAGGCCCAGAAATTTGGGCAGCAACAGGCGGCAAGGTCGATATTCTTGTTGCAGGTGTAGGTACAGGCGGTACGATTTCTGGTATTTCGCGTTATTTCAAAAAGGTAAAAGGTCAGGCATTGCATACTGTTGCAGTCGAGCCTGCTGAATCTCCAATTATCGCTCAGGCCAAGCGTGGTGAAGCCATTACGCCTGCACCACATAAAATTCAGGGGATTGGCGCTAACTTTATTCCAAAAAACCTAGATTTAGATTTGGTGGATGAAGTGATTGCGATTGAAAGTGCTGAAGCAATTGACTGGGCGCGTAAAACAGCAACCCAAGAAGGTATTTTAGTCGGTATTTCAAGTGGTGCAGCAATGGCTGCTGCTGCAAAATTGGCGGCACGTCCTGAAAATGCAGGTAAAAATATTGTGGTGATTTTACCTGACAGTGGTGAGCGTTATTTATCTTCAGTATTATTTGAAGATATTAGTGCAGAATGATGTGTCTTTAGACAGTCAAAAGAATTTGAAAAATCCCAAAGTTTGAACTTTGGGATTTTTTATTTAGAGAATAAATTTATGAGGTGAGTTAATACGTTCTGAAAAGCAAATTTCTTTCTACTTAGACGCTAATATTTAGCGGGATCAGCAATGAATCCAACGAAGCTAACTATGTAAAAATCAAACAATCGCAGATACTTTATCTGGCGTCATCAGTGCTTGATTAATATATAGCTTGATTAAGCGTTCACGTGACCCAATAGCTTTTTGATAATGGGTAGAATTGAGTAATAACGACGCACCATAAGTTACTGTCCAAATATAAGACAGATAATCACGGATCGACATCGCGCTGTTAAAGGACTCTAAATAGGCTTGGGTGATGTCCTTAATTTCTAAAATACGCTGCTCACGAATATCGTATAACTGTTCAAACAATTCATTTAGTTTACGTTCATTATTGGTTAAGCGTTCTTCAATTGAGTGCAGCAAAATCGTACGGTTGGAATTAAGCATGTTATACAGCATGTACTGCGAAACATAAGTTTGAAAGTTATGGTGATACTGTTTGGAAATATCCAATAAACGCTGTTCATTTAAAATAATTAACTCTAAATAGAGCTGATTTTTACTTTTGAAATATTTATAAATTGTGCCTTTGGCAATATCTAACTCTGCAGCCAACTCACTTAATGTAATATCATTATGATTTTCCAGTAATAAAACCTCAGCCATTGCCAAAATTTTCTCTTTACGACGTCGGAAATTTTCTTGGCGTAGAGTCGTCATCAATCAATATTCCAATTACAACCAATTAAGCATGTTGGAGTCTAGTGCAGTTTGAGCAACTTGAAAATAGCACCAAGGTCTTGAAAAGGTAAGTTTTAACGTATGTTCATCAGTGAACCAATGAATTTAAAAAATATCATGTGAAAAATAGCACAATCCATAAGCCAAATCGGTTGTCAATAAAACTGAACCAAACAGGTCATTTTAGTGAAATAAAATTGGATTTCTAAAACTTTTATTCTATTTTTCATAAGCAAGGCCTAAAAGTCTAAGATCAATCAAGCATAGCAATTCAGCACTTTGCGAGATTGCAATGCTCATCTTTTGATTTACATTTAACGTGAATTACTTGCTAACTCACAGGGATGTTATTGGTAATTTTAAAAAGCATGGCTTTTACGGTAATCACTTTAAAAAGACGGTAATAAGGGACTAAAAATGATTGTAATTGTAGATGCTGTACGTACCGCAATGGGCGGCTTTCAAGGTTCACTGGCAAGTTGTATAGCACCCGATTTAGGCGCGGTTGCAATTCAACACGCAGTTGCACGTGCAGGTTTAAGTGGGACTGACATTGATGAAGTAATTTTTGGTTGTGTATTGCCTGCAGGTTTGAAGCAAGGCCCTGCACGTCAGGCGATGCGTCAAGCGGGTTTACCCGATAGTACAGGTGCAACCACCATCAATAAAATTTGTGGCTCTGGCATGAAAGCTGTTATGCAGGCAGCCGATGCTATTCAGGCAGGTTCAGCGCAGATTGTGGTCGCTGGCGGTATGGAATCTATGTCGAATGCGCCGTATTTGCTAGATAAAGCACGTGCAGGTTTCCGTATGGGACACGGCAAAGTCACAGACCACATGTTTCAGGAAGGTTTAGAAGATGCTGAAACAGGCTTGTCGATGGGCGTGCTGGCGCAAGACATGGCAGACAAGAAAAACTATACCCGTGAGCAGCAGGATGAATACGCAATTCGCTCTTTAAACCGCGCGGTAGAAGCCATTCAAAACGGTTATTTTAAAAATGAAATCGTGCCTGTCACTGTTCATTCACGTAAAGGTGATGTGATTGTCGATCAGGATGAACAACCGTTAAATGCCAAAGTCGATAAAATTAGCAGTTTGCGTCCCGCATTTAAAAAAGATGGCACGATTACAGCCGCCAATGCCAGCTCTATTTCAGATGGCGCATCTGCTCTGGTGATTACATCAGATGTGGTTGCGGCAGAGCGTGGCTTAAAACCGCTTGCAAAAGTTGTGGCATACGCGACACATTCACAACATCCTTCTGAGTTTACTCTTGCTCCTGTAGGGGCGATTCAAAAAGTGCTAGATAAAGCAGGGTGGTCGGTTGCCGATGTAGATTTGTGGGAAATTAATGAAGCCTTTGCCATGGTAACCATGCTTGCGATAGATGCTTTTGATTTAGACCCTGCCAAAGTGAATATTCAGGGTGGTGCATGTGCTTTGGGGCATCCTCTAGGTTCTTCAGGTTCACGTATTATTGTGACGCTCATTCATGCATTGCAACGTATAGGCGCGAAAAAAGGCGTGGCATCTTTATGTATTGGCGGTGGTGAAGCCACAGCGATTGCGGTGGAGTTAGTTTAAGTCCAGCTCGTCTAACTGCAGATTCATCTATAAAAAATAGAGTTCTCGAAAGAACTCTATTTTTTTAACTTATTAACAATAACAATGAAGTTTTATGCTTGGATAAACTGCTTCACTGCTTGGTTAAATTCATTTGGCAATTCTACGTTAGAAATGTGCGATGCATTGATTTCAAACAATTGGCTATTGGCAATACGTTCAACCATAAATTGACCATCGACAACTGTTGTCACAGGGTCTTGCTGACCTGCAACCACTAAAACAGGCACAGTGATGTCTTTAAGTTGTTCACGTACATCCGCTTTAGCCAAAGCTTCGCAACAGCTCGCATAACCTTCGGCGCTGCCAGCTGCCAAGTCGTTTTGAAGATTGTTGACCACTGTCGCGTTGCTTTGGATAAAGGGTTCAGTAAACCAGCGTGATGCTGCAGTCGAAGCAATCGGTTGTAAACCTTGTTCACGTACCAATGCGGCACGGTCATTCCAAGCCTGTTCTTGACCAATTTTTGCCGCAGTATTACACACCACCACCTGATTAAAACGTTCAGGGCGATGAATCGCTAACCATTGACCTGTTAAACCGCCCATAGAAATACCACAGAATGCCGCTTTTTCAACATTTAAGTGATCGAGTAGATTTACAACATCTTGACCCAATTGATCAATGCTATATGGACCTTGCGGAGCTGATGATGCACCGTGACCACGTGTGTCGTAGCAAATTACAAAAAAGTCTTGCTGGAAAAAATCAATCTGTGCTTGCCACATTTTGAAGTTTGTACCCAGCGAGTTTGAAAAAATCAGTGCAGGTTTTGTAGCATCACCAAAAGTTTGGTAATTGATTTGCGCATCATTTGAGGTAAAAGTTGGCATTTTTTTTAAATCCTTAATCTTATAAATCCCCCTAAATCCCCCTTTATGAAAGGGGAACTTTTAATGAGGATTAAACACGTTCAATAATCAAAGCAATACCTTGACCAACACCGATACACATTGAACATAAACCGTATTTACCGCCAGTTTGTTCAAGTTGGTTCAGTGCTGTAGTGACTAAACGCGCACCAGATGCACCAAGTGGGTGACCTAAAGCAATTGCACCACCGTTTGGATTGACTTTCTCTGAACCATCTTCAATGCCTAAGTCACGAGTACATGCTAATGCTTGTGCAGCAAAGGCTTCGTTCAGTTCAATCACGTCCATTTGTTCAATGGTCAAACCTGTTTGTGCCAACAATTTTTTGATTGCAGGCGCAGGACCAAAGCCCATAATACGTGGTTCAACACCAACAACAGTTGAAGCAATGATTTTGGCACGTGGTTTTAAGCCGTGTTGTGCAACCGCTTCTTCAGAAGCAATCAGTAGGGCAGCCGCACCATCGTTAATACCTGACGCGTTACCTGCAGTCACAGTACCGTCTGCTTTTACCACTGGCTTTAATTTTGCCAATGCTTCTGCTGTGGTTGATGCACGTGGATGTTCGTCTGCAGCAACAACGACAGGCTCGCCTTTACGTTGTGGAATTTCCACTGCAATAATTTCTTTGTCAAAGAAACCGCGTGCTTGTGCAGCAGCAGTACGTTGTTGGCTGGTTAGAGCAAACAAGTCTTGATCGGCACGGTTAATATTGAACTGTTCCGCTACATTTTCAGCAGTTTGCGGCATAGTTTCTACGCCGTACATTTCTTTGAGTTTCGGGTTAATGAAACGCCAGCCCATTGTGGTGTCTTCAATTTTTTGACTACGACCATAAGCAGATTCTGATTTACCCATCACAAATGGAGCGCGGCTCATTGATTCAACACCACCTGCAATAATCAGGTTTGCTTCACCTGCTTTAATTGCACGTGCGGCCATTGCAATTGCGTCTAGCGATGAACCACATAAACGGTTTACAGTGGTTGCTGGCACTTGGTACGGTAAACCTGCTAAAAGTGCAGACATACGACCCACGTTACGGTTGTCTTCACCTGCTTGGTTGGCACAGCCGTAAATCACGTCATCAACTTGTTCCCAGTTTACAGATGGATTGCGTTGCATAAGTGCTTTGATCGGTAATGCGCCTAAGTCATCAGCACGGACTGGAGCTAAACCACCTGCATAACGACCAAATGGGGTACGGATGGCATCGACGATATATGCGTTTTTCATATTTTATTTTCCAAATATCTTAATCTCTCCCAACCTCCCTTTAAAAAAGGGAGGAGATTCCCACCTAAAATTACTTGATGGAAGTCCCCCTTTGAAAAAGGGGGATTTAGGGGGATTAAAAATTATATTTAAAGACGATTAAGCCTGAGTCGCATCAATCAGCTTTGCACCAGTCAATGACTGTAATTCTTCAAAGCTCAAGCCTTCAACTTTTTCAAGAACTTTCATACCTTCAGGAGTTACGTCAATCACACATAAGTCAGTGTAAATGCGGTCTACACATTTCAAGCCAGTTGCTGGGTAAGTCAATTCAGCCACGATTTTTGGTTCACCTTTTTTGGTGACGTGATCGGTTGTGATAAAGACTTTTTTCGCACCAACGGCTAAGTCCATTGCGCCACCAACAGCAGGAATCGCATCTGGCGCACCTGTGTGCCAGTTTGCCAAGTCGCCATTTTCAGCCACTTGGAATGCACCCAATACTGCGATGTCTAAGTGACCGCCACGCATCATGGCAAAAGAGTCACCATGATGGAAGAATGAGCCGCCTGTTAGCATGGTCACGAATTCTTTACCTGCGTTGATTAACTCAGGGTCTTCTTCACCTGCAGGAGGTGGTGGACCGAAAGCCAATAAACCGTTTTCAGAGTGTAAGAATACGTCTTTGTCTGAAGGCAGGTAGTTTGAAATTTTAGTTGGTAAGCCAATGCCGAGGTTGACATAAGCACCGTCTGGAATGTCTTGTGCCACACGTTCAGCGATTTGATCACGTGTTAATTTGGTATAGCTCATGATGTTCTCCTTCACGTGACAGTTATGCAGATTGTTCAGGTTGTTTTGCGCCAACGGCAACAACGTGCTGAACGAAAATACCCGGAGTGATGATGTGTTCAGGATCTAACGCGCCTAACTCAACCACTTCAGAAACCTGTGCAATTGTCACATCGGCAGCCATCGCCATGATTGGGCCAAAGTTACGTGCAGATTTACGGTACACCAAGTTACCCCAACGGTCGCCTTGCTGTGCTTTAATTAAAGCAAAGTCTGCGCGGATTGGGTTTTCTAGTACGTAGTCTTTACCTTCATAATTTAAGGTTGGTTTGCCTTCTGCAAGTAAAGTACCAAAACCTGTAGGGGTATAGATTGGACCTAGACCCATACCTGCAGCCTGAATACGGCATGCCAAGTTACCTTGCGGCACCAGTTCAAGCTCGATTTTGCCTGCGCGGTAAAGTTCATCAAATACCCAAGAGTCAGACTGACGTGGGAATGAACAGATAATTTTACGTACCGCGCCAGCTTTTAGCAGTTTCGCTAAACCGTAGTCACCATTACCTGCGTTGTTGTTTACAATAATTAAATCTTTGATGCCAAGTTCAATCAAACCATCAATGAGTTCCGCTGGCTGACCTGCGGTACCAAAACCACCAATCATGATGGTTGAACCATCTTTAATTTGCGAAAGGACTTCTGTTAAAGAAGTTTGACTTTTATCAATCATAATGTGTCCTAGACAATTGCCTGTCCATTAACTTTTGGAACTTTGAGTTGAAGGTAGGGGTGCTGCTGAGTTGTCGCGTTTGGTTAATACCCAATGTGCGATCAAACCAATACAGATGCCCCAAAATACAGAACTTAGCCCTAAAAACTGCATGCCAGAGGCAGTTGCTAAAAAGGTGATGAGGGCTGCATCACGCTGTGATTCTTTACTCATTGCAACTGAAATATTGGTGGCAATTGCACCCAAAAGTGCAAGTCCAGCCAAAGCTGCAATCAGTTCTTTGGGCAATAGGCTAAATAGCATGACGATGCTACCCGCAAATAACCCACCTAAAATATAGAAAATACCGTTTGCAACACCTGCAATATATCGCTTTTCTTTCAGTTCGTGCGCATCTTTACCTAAGCATAATGCTGCAGTAATAGAGGCAAGTACAATGGTAATTCCTCCCACACACGCAACGGCAAGAGAAGCGATACTGGTCGCACTAATAATAGGCTTAGCAGGCATGTCATAACCGCTAATTTTAATAATTGCCATACCCGGTAAAAACTGCCCAGACAAGCTGACTAAAATTAAAGGTAATGCCAAGTTTAAGGTTGAATTCCACGTCCATTCAGGTGCAATAAACTGTGGAATTGCCAAACTAAAATTGGTGGTGACAGGGTTAATTTTACCGAGCATTAAGCTGAGTATAATGCCTGCAGCAAGCACCCAAATCATGGCATAACGTGGACTAAAACGCTTTGCCAATAAAAATACCGCTAGCATCCCAAATACAATGTATGGCAGGGTATCGGTTGCAGTAAATAAGCCTAAGCCAAATTGAACCAAAATACCTGCCATCATGCCTGCTGCGACTTCTTGCGGAATCCAAGACAGGAGTTTGTCAAAATAACCTGTGATTCCAATCAAAAAAATCACCACAGCAGAGGTGATGTAGGCTGCAACTGCTTCATTCAGGGTAATATCGGGAAACAGTGTGACCAGCAATGCGGTACCGGGTGCAGACCAAGCGGTGACCACAGGCACTTTGTATTTAATGGACAAAAAGATACCTGCGACAGCAGCACCAATAGAAATTCCCCAAATCCATGAAATCATCATGTCTGGGGAAACTTGGGCTTGCTGTGCCGCTTGGAAAAAGATGATCAATGGCCCTGAATAGGAGATCAGCACTGCTAAGAATCCTGCAACAGTGGCTGAAATTGACCAGTCATTTTTTAAAGTTTGGAACAGGTGACTCATTGACGATTTGCCTCCTTGCGTCAAGCAATGATCCTGTTGAAGTTGGTCATGATCTTGGCTTAGCCCTGATCACCACCACCTACAGGTACAACGGTACCTGTCATGTACGATGACTCATCAGAAGCAAGGAACAGAATCGCATTCACTTGTTCCTGAATGGTGCCATAGCGACCCAAGAAGGTACGATCAATGGTTTGATCGACCACTTGTTGCATCCACTCTTTTTCAGATTCTGAAAGTGGGTTGGCATTACGTGGCACTTTACGTGGTGGCGCTTCTGTACCGCCAGTTGCAATAGCATTCACACGAATACCATCTTTGGCATGTTCAAAGGCGAGGGAAGCGGTTAAACCGTTTACACCACCTTTAGACGCCGAATATGGCACGCGGTTAATACCACGTGTTGCAATTGAAGATACGTTTACAATGGTACCTTTCTGGTTTTTCACCATTTCAGGCAATACTGCGCGGCAGCACCACATAGTAGGGAACAATGAACGATTCACTTCTTTGATAATTTCTTCTTCAGAAAATTCTTCAAAAGGTTTCATCCAAATTGCACCGCCTACGTTGTTGATGAGCACATCAACACGACCATAGGTTTCAAGTGCTTTAGCAACCACAGATTCTGCACCTGCAAAAGTTTCAAGGTTGGCTTTTACGGTTACTGCATCGCCACCGTGTTCTTCAATTTCGGCCAACACTTCTTCTACATAGGGAGAAAGGTCTGCCATAACCACTTGGGCACCTTCACTCGCCACTTGTAAAGCCACACCGCGACCAATGCCTTGAGCGGCACCAGTCACGATTACAACTTTGTTTTCAAATCTTTTTGTGCGATTCATTGTATTCTCCGACTATGTTTCTAGACTGTATAACAAACTTAGTTGGCAGAGAATTTTTCAAATAGGAAGCTTGCAGGTTTAACACCTTCTGCATCTAACCAGCCACGTACCGCTTCTACCATTGGCACTGGACCACATAGGTAGATGTCTACATCACCACCGTTGAGCCATTCGTTTTCGATATGGCCAGTCACGTAACCTTTACGCTCGTGTGCAGATTCTGGATTTGCCACTACAGTGCGGTACTCGAACCAAGAGAATTTTTCTTGTAGTTCGTTTAATTTTTCAATTGCAACCAAGTCAAAGTCATTGGTCACACCAAAAACTAAACGTACAGGGTGCTCAGAACCTTTTTCTTCAAGTACTTGCAGCATAGACATAAATGGTGCGATACCTGTACCACCTGCTAACATCACTACAGGGCGTGCTACATTACGTAAGTAGAAGCTACCAAATGGACCCGTAAAGGTCATTTTGTCGCCAGCTTTGGCATTTTGGCTTAAGAATTCGCTCATTTTGCCGTTTGGTACGTTACGTACTACAAAACCAGTTAAGCGGTTACCAGGCTTAGAGCTGAAAGAATATGAACGGGTTTCTGTTGTACCAGGAATACCCACATTCACGTATTGACCTGCAAGGAAGTGAATGTCTGGTTGACCTTCATCTAACTGAATATCAAAGGTAATCGTCGAGTCAGATAAGTTTTCGACACGAGCCAAAGTACCTTCAAATGCATGAATTTCAGTTTTACATACATCAGAAGTTGCTTGAATTTGGAATACTGCGTCAGAAGTTGGTTTACATTGGCATGCAAGAATGTAGCCTTGTTCAGCTTCTTCTGGTGTCAATGCATCTTCAATATAAGTTTCTTCAGGCATGTCATACGAACCTGATTCACAAAACGCACGGCACGTTCCACATGCACCGTCACGGCAGTCCAAAGGAATATTGATCTTTTGACGGTAAGCTGCGTCTGACAGTGTTTCACCATCTGTAACAGAAATAAAACGTGTAACGCCATCTTCAAATTGAAGTGCAACATTGTGGTTTGACATGGCTGAATATCCTATATAAATCTTTGAAACTAGACCTTTCAGCCAAGATTCCATCTGGCTGAAAGGTTTTTACCTTGCTGTAAATGAATACAGTCTTAGAGGTGGTAGATATCGATTACTTGGTTGATGTAATCGTTTTTCAGCACCACGTACTTGCTTAAAATTTGCGGTTTGTCGCCAGAAAAATCGATTTCATAGCGTGACATACCAAAGTAGCTGTAGTTAGTTTTGTAACGGAAACTTAAAGTGTTCCAGTTAAAACGTACAGTGACTTTATCGCCATCACGTTCAACAATTTCAATGTTGCTGATGTTGTGGCTTGTGCGTGTATCTGGCATGGTTGCAGATGAACGCTCAGTTTTGATACGGAACACACGGTCTTCTAAACCTTGACGGTCTGGATAGTAAATCAAAGAGATTTCAGACTGTGGATCTTGAGTTAAACGGTCATCGTCATCCCAAGCTGGCATCCAGAAAGAAGCAGTAGGAGCGTAGCACTGTAACCACTCATCCCATTGCTCATCATCTAAGAAGCGAGCTTCTTGATAAAGGAATTGAGCAATATTTTCTAAAGTAATCGCGCTCATGCGTTTTCTCCTTCAGTAGATGCAGCAATTTCTTTTTCAGTCGCAATACCTTTTTTGATTAGATCTAACCAATGTTGGTGCTGTGAAAGATATAAACCTTCGTCTTCAGTTTTAATACCTGAAAGTTTTGGTTTTAAACCGATTTCGTTTGCAGCATCGTCTGGACCTTGGATCCAATGCTTAGAACCACGGCACATATCGTTCCACTCAAGTGCGATACCTGCGTAGCCAACTTGACATGCACGGAATTCTTCAAGATCGTCTGGTGTAGCCATACCTGATGCGTTAAAGAAGTCTTCGTACTGACGAATACGGCGTGCGCGTGCTTCTGGCTCTTCACCTACAGGTGCGATACAGTAAATCGTCACTTCAGTCTTATCGACAGAAAGAGGACGTAACACACGAATTTGTGAACCGAACTGATCCATGAAGTACACGTTTGGATAGATACACAAGTTACGTGAACGCTCGATCATCCATTTCGCCATTGCTTCACCGAATTGCTCGGTGTATTCATCTTTCTTGGCAAAGTTAGGACGGTCTTCTGGGTTAGCCCATTGAGTCCAAAGGAGCATGTGACCATTTTCAAAGCCGTAAGAACCACCGCCTTGTTTGCCCCATGAACCTGCGCTCATTGCACGGATGTTATCGCCAGCTTCTTTTTCTTTACGTTGCTGAGTTGTTGCAGCGTAGTTCCAGTGTACTGCAGACACGTGGTAACCATCGGCACCGTTTTCAGCAGTTAACTTCCAGTTACCTTCATAGGTGTAAGTCGAAGAACCACGTAAAACTTCAAGACCTTGTTGAGATTGACCCACAATCATGTCAATGATTTTAGTCGCTTCGCCTAGGTATTCTTCTAAAGAAGGAACATCTGGGTTTAAGCTACCAAACAAGAAACCTTTATAGCTTTCAAAGCGGGCAACTTTTTTCAAGTCGTGTGAACCGTCTTTGTTAAAGCAATCTGAATAACCTGCATCTGCTGGGTCTTTAACTTTTAACAACTTACCAGAGTTGTTGAAAGTCCAACCGTGGAATGGGCAAGTATAAGTTGCTTTGTTACCACGCTTGTAACGACATAATTGTGCACCACGGTGTGAACACGAGTTGATCATGGCATTCAATTCGCCATTGCGGTTACGCGCAATGATGATTGGCTGACGACCAATGTAAGTGGTGTAGTAGTCATTGTTGTTTGGAATTTGGCTTTCATGTGCCAAATAAACCCAGTTGCCTTCAAAAATGTATTTCATTTCTAGGTCAAACAGGGCTTGGTCTGTGAATACTGAACGGTGTAATTTAAATTCACCAGATTCAAAATCATCAACCAATAATTCGTCAATACGGTCTAAGTGGCTAGTATTGATAACAGGAATACGAGGCATGTCCTTTCTCCGACTTTCCAAGGAGGGCAGTCATCGGGATGGGGCAACGACCACATCCCGATTCCATTTCAAATTATGCGCTTGCGCGGCGACGTTCAACTTCAGTAGAAGGAACGCCAGCTTGATCTTTCTGAAGAACAATGTTGAACTGGATGTGTTTGAAAGGACCTTTCAGACCACGTTTTGCAATTTCAGCTTCATCAGTCACGTCAACCGCAGTTGCCACCAGACCTTCACGAGTCGCGAATGCAAAGTCATCCCACAGGTATTGGTCGCCTTCAATATTGAATTGAGTAGTCAGCTTGCGGTAACCCGGTGCAGATACGAAGTAATGTACGTGCGATGGACGGTTACCGTGACGGCCTAGCTTGTCCAGTACAAACTGAGTTGTACCTTCTGGAGGGCAGCCATAACCCACTGGCATTGTCGTCAATGCAGTATATTGACCATCGGCAGCGGTAATGATGCTGCGACGCAGGTTAAAGTCAGACTGTGACTTGTCAAAGAATGAGTAGTTGCCCAGGCTGTTGGCATGCCAGATTTCAACTTTAGCACCTTCAACACGGTTGCCGTCAGTATCAGTCACTGTACCTTCAATGATCAGCGTCGGGATTTTGCCTTCTTCAGAACCATCGTCCATACGCGCAAAGCTTACTGTTTCAGGTGCGCCAGAGACATAAAGTGGACCTTCAATCGTACGTGGCGTACCGCCAGTAATGCCTGCTTTAGCATCCGCTTCATCAGCACGTAAGTCTAGGTAGTGTTCCAGACCCAAACCTGCAGCCAATAAACCTAATTCGTTCGCTTGACCGGCATCAGTAAAATATTCCAGACCTTTCCACAGTTCTGACTGAGAAATATCAAGATCTTCGATCGCTTGGAAAAGGTCACCCAATAAACGCACAACAACTTGTTGTACACGTTCATCTACAGGGCCTGTCGCTGTATCAACGTTCATTTGCTTAACTAATGCATCAATTTCTTGGCGATTCATTTTCATTCTCCTTGGAGGTGTGCTTTGGTGGCGAATATCTCTGGACTAAAAACGAGATAATTGGCTGCCACTTTCCTTGTTTACTTGGTTTGCTAAATGTTTACTTTGGTGCTGGAGTAAGGTGCTTACTCCAGTTTCCGAATTAAATCAGGTGTCATCTTCACGAATTGATGAAGGGTGGCGGTTCAATGCCATCACTTCAATATTCATGTAAGGGTAGAGCGGAAGACCTTGCAGAATGTTGTGCAGTTCTTCATTGCTCTCAACATCAAAAATACTGATGTTTGAATACTGGCCAGTAATACGCCAAATATGACGCCATTTACCTTGACGCTGTAATTCCTGCGAATATGCTTTTTCAACGGCTTTAATTTCGTTAGCAGTTTCTGCTGGCATATCCAATGGAATGTTTACATCCATACGTACGTGGAAAAGCATGGGTTTCTCCTAATTACTGACGACGCAAGTTGTCAATTTTGTCTTCATCCAACTCAATACCTAAACCTGCACCTGTTGGAAGGTGTAATTCAAAGTCTTGGTACTGAAGTGGAGTTTTTAAAATTTCTTCGGTCAGCAATAACGGACCAAATAATTCTGTGCCATAAGCTAAATTCTGGAAGGTCGAGAACACATGCGCAGATGCAATCGTGCCGACAGGGCCTTCAAGCATTGTGCCGCCATATAGGTCGATGCCTGCCAACTGTGCAATTGTTGCAACTTCACAACCTTCGATTAGACCCGCAGATTGGGCAACTTTAACTGCAAATACAGATGCAGCATTACGTTTTGCCAATTGATAAGCGCTTTGTGGGCCCATCAATGATTCATCTGCCATGATGGCAATATCAAATTTACGTGTTAAACGCTCCATGGCATCAATGTTGTCAATTGCACATGGTTGTTCAATTAAATCGACACCACCATCTTGTAAAAGCTGGATGCCTTTAATTGCTTCAAGTTCTGACCAAGCACGGTTTACGTCTACACGAATAGAAACGTCTTTACCCAATGCTTGTTTGATTGCCAATACGTGTTCTACATCTTGCTCTACTGGGCGTGAACCGATTTTGAGCTTGAATGTGTTGTGGCGTTTAGCCGCAATCATTTTTTGTGCTTCAGCGATGTCTTTTTCTGTATCGCCAGATGCAAGTACCCATAACACAGGAACCGAGTTGCGTAGGCGACCACCTAAAATTTCACTTAAAGGTTGGTTTAAGCGCTGCGCTTGAATATCTAATAAAGCAGTTTGAATGGCACATTTCGCGAAACGGTTGCCATTGATATTCTTTTTAATGACCTGTAAAGTTTGCGCAACATTCAAGCCAGCTAAAGTTTTTAGCAATGATGCGAAATATGTTTCGATATTGGTTTTTACGCTTTCTGGGCTTTCTTCACCATAGCCCAAGCCGCCAATCGTGGTTGCTTCGCCCCAGCCAACAAAACCATCTTCAGTGGTGATTTTGACTAATACAAGGGTTTGGGTTTGCATGGTTGCAACCGCCATCTTGTGTGGACGGATGGTTGGTATTTCCACCAGCAAAGTTTCTACTGACTTATACATGGTTTGCCCTTCATATCATTGCTTTATTACAGTTATGTGATATACCTTAAAAGAATAAATTGCATTGGTCGAAGATCAAATATGCATTTTTTTATACTTAAAAGGTATTTTGAGCTATGGAACTCAGACATTTACGTTATTTTGTTGCTGTTGTAGAAGAGCAAAGTTTCACCAAGGCAGCAGAAAAACTCTTTATTGCTCAACCACCTTTGAGCAGACAGATCCAAAATTTAGAACAAGAGCTTGGAATTCAACTATTTGAGCGTGGAAGTAGACCGCTTAAGACCACCGAAGCAGGCCAATTCTTTTACCAACATGCCGTTAAACTTTTGTCTAATGCGGAAGAAATCAAGTCGATGACAAAACGTGTCGGTATTGCTGGTCGTACTGTGACTATTGGCTTCGTTGGTTCTTTATTGTTCGGATTATTGTCAAGAATTGTGTATTTGTTTAAGCAGCAGCATCCGCATTTAAAAATAGAAATGGTGGAAATGACCACCAATGACCAAATTCAGGCACTTAAAGAAGGGCGCATAGATGTTGGATTTGGACGCTTAAGAATTTCTGATCCTGCAGTTAAACGTATCTTATTACGTGAAGAACGCTTGATGGTTGCAGTACATTCGAGCCACCCATTTGCGGCACAAAAAGAAGGTGTATATTTGGCGGATGTTGTTGATCAACAACTATTTTTATATCCAAATCACAACAAGCCAAACTTCTCTACCCAAATTCGTGGCGTGTTTTCTGAGTATGGTTTAGAACCTCGCAAAATTCGTGAAGTGCGTGAATTACAATTGGCGTTGGGTTTTGTTGCTGCAGGTGAGGGCTTGTGTATCGTGCCAGAAAGCGCACAAAATATTCATTTGGCACATTTGCACTTTATACCTTTATTAGATGACTCGGCTGTAAGTCCTGTGTTTATGGCAATTCGTAATATGGATGAAAGTGAAGACATTCGATCTTTGTTTGACTGCATTTATCAAGTTTATGATTTGGAAGCATTTACTTATGATCGCAATGTATTCTAGTAAAGCCATATAAAACAAATATTTATAACTATATTTTTTATATAAAAGCACAGATATTTTTAACAAAATACTGTTATGTGAATTGCCTGAAAAAACTTTTTTAAGCATCACATTACAGTATTTTTTTCGCCTTGTTATTTTTATCTATTTTAAAATCAATATCTTACAAAACTATAGACTTTTTAGGTATGTATCTATGCCTATTCAGTTTTGGACAAATTTTAACTTATTATTCATTGTGTGCATCTGAGTTGGAGTAACGGACTTCACAATTAGGAGGTGAAGCAAGATGCAAAGCAATAAAATTAATATTAATACCTTGATTGACGAGGCCAAGTTCACGCCATTCCATTGGGGCGTATTGTTTTGGTGTTTGATGATCATTATTTTTGACGGTTACGACTTGGTCATTTATGGGGTTGCATTACCACTACTGATGCAAGAGTGGGCGCTCAGTGCAGTACAAGCAGGTTTACTGGCCAGTACGGCATTGTTTGGCATGATGTTTGGTGCCATGACCTTCGGTACCTTATCGGACAAGTTAGGTCGTAAAAAGACCATCATGATCTGTGTGGCTATTTTCAGTGGCTTTACATTCTTAGGTGCGTTTGCAAGTAATCCAGTTGAATTTGGTATTTTACGTTTCCTTGCTGGGCTTGGTATTGGCGGTGTAATGCCAAACGTTGTGGCCCTTATGACAGAATATGCGCCAAAGCGTATTCGTAGTACTTTGGTTGCGCTGATGTTTAGTGGTTATGCCATTGGCGGTATGACTTCAGCATTGTTGGGTGCATGGTTAGTGCCAGAGTTTGGTTGGAAAATCATGTTTTACATCGCAATTATTCCATTGGTGGCTTTACCATTAATTTGGAAATTCTTGCCTGAGTCACTCATGTATTTGACCAACAAGAAAGAAATTGAGCAAACCCGTAGTATTGTGCAAAAAATTTCACCAAGCCAACAATTAAATGGTGACACTGAGTTTGTACTGAATGAAGTGACTAAAGGCGATGAAGCACCTGTAAAAGCATTGTTCCAGCAAGGCCGTATGTTCAGTACGTTCATGTTCTGGATCGCATTCTTCATGTGCTTGTTAATGGTTTATGCTTTGGGCAGCTGGTTACCAAAATTAATGATCCAAGCGGGTTATTCATTGGGTGCAAGTATGATCTTCTTATTCGCACTGAATATTGGTGGCATGATTGGCGCAATTGGTGGTGGTGCATTGGCTGACCGCTTCCATATCAAAAAAGTACTCACCATTATGTTTATCTGTGGTGCAGCAGCATTAATTCTGCTTGGCTTTAACAGTCCACAAATTGTGTTGTACACCTTAATTGCAGTTGCTGGGGCAGCAACCATTGGTTCACAAATCTTACTTTATACTTTCGTCGCACAATATTACCCATCTACTGTACGTTCTACAGGTATGGGCTGGGCGTCAGGTATTGGTCGCATCGGTGCAATCGTTGGGCCAGTACTCACAGGTGCACTATTAACCATGAATTTACCGCACCAAATGAACTTCTTTGCTATTGCGATTCCAGGTGTAATTGCTGCCTTAGCAATCTTCATGGTGAATTTAAAAACGTCTGTAGAAGCTAAAGCCGCTGCGGAGCCTGCTGTAGAAAGCAATCCAGTCGCACAAAAAGCAACCCAATAATTTCTTTACCTTTCCATTAATCTACAGTCATCAATGATATAGATCGCCATCGTAAGCGATGGTGATCTGTTGCTAGAATTTGATGGCACAATAACAAGCGAGTTTAGGATGAACGCGAAAACATTAACCCAATCTTTTAATTTTCAATCTACAACGGTTCGACCAACAATGCAGCGCACGCTCATGATGAGCATGATTGCATTGAGCATGGGCGGTATGAGTGTTGCAGCACAAGCGCAAACTCAACAGCAAAAAGAAATTGAACAACTTAGACAAGAAGTTCAGGCTTTACGTGGTTTGATTGAGCAGCAAAAAGTACAAAATGCACAAACTGCAACAGCAATTGCCAATGTGCAACGTAGTGCAGCAGCACCAGTTGCTAATCCTGTGTTAAAAACTGCCAAAGGTGCCGAATTTAATCTATATGGTAATGTGCGTTTAGATGCTTCTTATCAGGTAGAAGGCGGCGCTAGAGATATGCCGTATAACCAAATTAACGGTGTACCACTTGAAGGCAATAAAGAACAAAGTGATCGTTTAAGATCAACACTTTCTGCAACCCGTTTAGGTTTAGATTTTAAAAGCCCAGTGGGTGATCAAGACGTAAAGGGTAAACTTGAAGTTGACTTCTTAGGTGGAGCAAACCTTGATAACTTACGTATTCGCCATGCTTATTTGAACTATGGGAATTGGTTGATTGGTCAAACTTGGTCAAACTTTGCAATTCCAGACTATATGCCAGAAACCATTGATGCTTTGGCGTATGTTGGTGGTGCGGTGAAACGTACACCACAAGTACGCTATACAACAAAGTTTAGCCCACAAACCAATTTGGTGGTTGCAGCTGAAGACCCTAAAGACAGTTCAATCAGCCAGCGTTTACCTGCATTAACTGCGCGTTTAAATCATCAATTTGCAGATAATTTAAATGTCAGCGTACGTGCGATGGGACATGAAAAACGTGTCAATTCTGATGAAGAAATGGCATGGGGTGTCGGTGTAGGTGCTAAATACGATGTTGTACCTGGCACGACTTTAAAAGCCGATTATTACCATGTAAAAGGTGATAGCAGCTTTGTATCATTTACCAACAAAGGTGTTGCTGTTACTAACCTTGATGACAAAGGTGCGATTACTGCAACGAGTGCTATCGCAGCGCAAAGTGAATTCGATTCAATTATGGTCGGTATTACACAAAAGTTTGGTGACAAAGTGCATGGCACTTTGGGTTATGGTTATATGAGTTTTGACAAAGACCCTAACTACATTGCAGCAACGAAAGACACAACCACGATTAACAAAGACTTATGGCAAGCTTGGGCAAACGTATTCTATAGCCCACGTAAACCGTTAAGCTTTGGTTTAGAATATGTTTATGGTGAGCGTGAAGCATTTGGTGAAGCAGCAAATGGCAGCAAAACAGGTGAAGATAACCGAATCAATGCAGTCGCAATTTATAACTTCTAAAATAGCCCTGTAAATCACAAAAGAGCTGAGCCAAAACTCAGCTCTTTTTTTTTGTCGGGTGATCGGCTCTGTAATTTTAGGCATGAGTATATTGGGTGATGTGTTGCTGTATTACCGCAGACAAAACATCCAGTGCAGTCGCAATATCACTGTTCCAAGCAAAAGAACAGTTTAAACGAATAAAGTTCTGGCTGACCTGTTCAGAACGGAACAACTGACTTGGCGCAATGCCAATCTTATTTTGAATCAATTGCTGATAAATCGTATAGCCATCTATATATGCAGGCAGTTCAATCCATAAAAAGTAACCACTAGAATAGTAGTGAATTTTACAAGCTGGGTTTAAGCGCTGTTTCAACTGCTGATAAAACACTTTTTTGTGTTTTTCTAATTGCTTGCGTAATTGACGCAAATGTTTTTCATAATGATGATGTGACAGAAAATCGACCAAAGTGTTTTGCAGTAAGGGACTTGCAGAAACCGTGCTCATGAGTTGCAAATGCTGAATAGCATTGGAAAATTGTCCTGCATAAACCCAACCAACCCGCACAGCAGAACCCAAAGTTTTAGAAAAAGAAGCGCAGTGCAGTACCCGTTGTTGTCGGTCAAAATACTTCATGGGTAGCGGTTTTTGCGTTCCGTAATACAATTCTTGATAGACATCATCTTCAATTAAATACACTTGATATTCTTCAAGCAAACTCGCAATGCGTTGCTTAATTTCATCTCTGACACTAAAGCCAATAGGATTATGGATATTCAACATCAACCAGCAGACTTTAATCGGGTATTGTTTTAAGGCTTGTTCAAATGAGTCTAAATCGAAACCTGAAACGGGGTGTTCTGGAATGGTAATCACCTGTAAACCAAGACGTTCAGCCGCTTGCCATGCACCATAAAAAATAGTTTCTTGTAATAGAATAAAATCTCCAGGTTTGGTCAAAGCTTGTAATGACAAATTGAGCGCATCTAATGCGCCAGATGTAATGACAATGTCATTTGAATGGGTGGGTATGCCTTGTAAACAGTAGCGATTTGCAATTATGGTTCTTAATTCATAATTGCCCGGTGGCATGTGGTCGTGGCTAAAATAACTGCTTTTTCGCTTGGCGTGCTGCGCTAAAATTTGCATTAACTTTGGGTTAAACAGTAATTCTGCATTGGGAAAGGCAGAGCCTAAAGGACTGACATCTGCAGACTGAATTGATTTTAAATAGCCAAAGACCAAAGAGTTCATTTGAATATGTGCATTTAAACTCAAACTGCTTGGTACAGGTCGTTCAGTTTGATTGAGACGTTCTGCGACATAAAACCCCGACTTTTGTTTAGCGTAAACCAATCCCTGAGCTTCAAGTTCTTGATAAGCGTTTAGCACGGTCATTAAGCTATAACCACTGATTTGTGATTGTTCTCTTAACGAAGGTAACTTGCTATGTGCTTTCCATGCACCATTTTCAATGAGTTGCCGAATGTTCAACGCCAATTGTTCAGATTTATACATGGTATGACTCAAGCATTTTTTGCAGCTGTTACTTATTTTGATCTATTTTTAGGTTTAAAACATTAAATAATTTCTGTTTTTATAACAGATTGGCATGTATCTAAAATCAACTGTTATAGTTTTTAATGAATATTTTGTATCTACAGCAATGCTTTAGAATTTTACATAATCTGTATATCCCCATAATCTGGCTAGATTGGAGTCGATATGCAAGAAGATAACTCACGCAAACCACAGAAATATGCCGATAGCAGTATTTCAGACAAAGCATTTAAGCACATGATTATTTGGTTTACCGTGTATGTAGCTTTATTTTGTATCGGCGTGGCTGTTGTGGTGAATTTAGATAAGTTCTAAACAGTTTTTGAATAACAGCACACCTATAATCGCTTCAAGATATGAAAAACATTCATTTGAATTTTAATGAATGTTTTTTTTGTTTATAAAAGAGATCGTAAGCGCATAACTCAAAAGCAATAAAGATCGCAAAAATAACGGAATAGGCGTAAATTATAACTTTATCAGTAAAGCATTTGTGGTTGCAATGATTTCGAGTTGGGTGCTCTTTACCTTAATGGCTGCATTTATGCAGGCATGGCGCAATGCCTTTCAAAAACAACTCAGCACAAGTGTAGATGTTTATGGCGTGACTTTGGCACGTTTTATTTTTGCCTTGCCTTTTGCATTGGCGTATTTAAGCATTTTACAATGGCAGCAGCCTGTTCAAGCCAAACTACATTTTAGTTCGGTGTTTTGGCTGTATATCATTATTGCAGCAGTGTGTCAGATTTTAGCCACGGCTTTAATGGTAAAACTGTTTCAACAAAAAAATTACGCAGTAGGTGTCGGGCTTGCCAAAAGTGAAGCAGTTTTAGCCGCAATTGTAGGCGTGATTTTCTTACAAGAACATTTAAGTGCATTGGCTTGGTTCGGCGTTGCGATAGGCGGTATTGCGGTATTTCTACTCAGTAAAGGCAATCAACGCAGTGATTTTTCATTCACGACTTTAGCCATTGGAATCGGTAGTGGACTCAGCTTTGCGGTGACTTCTTTATTGGTGCGTGAAGCCAGTCTAGAGCTGGATTTCTTACCGTTTATTCACCGTGCTGCATGGGTTTTGGTGTGGGTCATTGGCTTACAATGTTTTATCTTATTGGCTTTTTTAGGTATATTTAAACGACATACCTTATATGCCATGTGGCAGCGGGTTGGATTAACTTTTAAAGTGAGCGTCTGCAGTTTTTTAGCATCACTGGGCTGGTTTAGTGCCATGAGTATGCAAACTGTGGCGATTGTGAAAACACTCGGACAAATTGAAATATTATTCAGCTTACTTATTTCAGCGTATTTCTTTAAAGAAAAACTTGCCCGTACCGATCATTGGGGATTGGGATTGGTCGTGCTTGCAGCAATGTTGGTTATTTGGGCGTAGCATCATATTTCAAAGCTAAGTAATTTCAAATTCATGTCATATCCGTTGCACTTCATTTGAGCATCTCAGAAATATAAAAATAAAGATTCTCTATCCGTACAATCTCGTTAGAATACTCACAGCTTATCTTAGAGAATTGTCATGTCTAAACCACAGCAAAAGCAAAAAAACTCAGCCTTGGCAGAATTGATAGAAGAACAAAAACTGCTCTGTGAAGAATTTGGTTCAGCCTATATTGCAGTGAGTGGCGATGATGTTGTCGCAGTTGCAGTCCAGACCTTAAATAAAGACCCAATTGTGGGCTTGCGTAAAGCGCCAGAAGGTGAAGAAAAAGTCGCGTGGTACATTTATGGCGGTGAATTGGGTGAAGATGAAGTGAACTTTGAAACCATGCCTGTGCGCGAGTTGCAAGATATTTTGCCTGACGTGCTTCCATATCTGGCTTTAGAACAAGGCTACCGCTTTATGATTGATGCTGATGACTATGAAGATGTCTGGAAAGAAGGCGATGAGTCTTAAGCTTATGCGCATGTCGAACATGGCAAAAATATCGGTGAGCATTATGCTTGGACTGCAAAGTCTGAGCGTAATGGCACAAGGTATTCAAGCGCAGCAGTTGGCACTTGAAGCATCATCTACACCTATTACAATTCCACATACAGCCAATGGGTTGACCCAAACACAATATCAAGATTTGTTAAATCAATACACGCAAATTGTGAATGACAGCAAAAAAATATTGGATGATCCTACGAGCCAAGCAACGGCAGAACAACAAAAACAGGCATTTTGTGCACGCTATCACGCCTATAAAAATATTGCTGAAATTTCCGAGTACAATCCAAACTTGTATCCTGCACCTGTGATGTTAATGGTGGCAAAGCGTTATTTAGAACAGCAGCACAACAGTTTCACGGCTTCAGGTATGACTGAACAAGTTTTTTGTGCAGGAGCTACATCTAAATAGTGTGATCTGCCTTATAAGTGAATAGCAAATTTAAAGATTGAAGATGCAGGCGTATAAAACCCCAAAAACTGGGGATTCCTTTTAAGCAGATTGTGAAGTCATACTTCATTTTTTATCAATTTTCATGCAAAACTAACTTTGCAAAGACTGTAGAATCTTTTAACTTGCAGGTAGTGAACTGAGGGATAGGCGACATAGATGAAATGGGATGAAATTGGCGAGCAGCCTTGTTCGATTGCACGAACCTTGTCGGTGATTGGTGACCGTTGGACGATGCTGATTATTCGTAATGCCTTTATGGGCATGCGTCGCTTTGATGATTTTCAACAACATTTGGGCGTAACGCGGCATGTATTGTCAGATCGTTTAAAGCGTTTGGTGGAACATGAAATTTTAGTCAAAGTGCCTTATGTAGAGCGCCAAGAACGTTTTGAATATAAATTGACAGAGAAGGGCTTGGAGCTTTATCCCTTAATGCTGTCTATGGCAAATTGGGCAGATAAATGGATGGATCAAGGTTTAGGTAAGCCTGTGGAATACATCCATAAAAATTGTGCTAAGACGTTTCAACCTGTCGTGGTATGTTCGGAATGTGGTGAAGAACTGCATGCCAAGCAAGTAAAACCACATTTTACCCCAGTGTATTATCAGTACATCCAAGCACAGCAGAATTTAAAACAAGCCTAAATCAGTGCTGTATTAATCAGCAACAGTTTGTCTATAAGCAGTTGGCTGGTTTAGGAATACCCGCTAAACGACTTAAATGCCGTGCCACCAAACCTGTATTAAATTTTTCCTGCAAAACAGCGTTGTTAATCTCTGGGCTTACAGTTTTCATTAAAAATTTGATTAAAGGACGGGTTGCAGGTGAGTGTCCAAATTGCTGATAAAATTGGCGTACAGCGTGCAAAACTTCAAAATGCCAAGCTGTGAGTTCAAGCTCTAAACTTTGCGCCAATTCTTGCGCCACTTGTTCATTCCAGACAGTGTAATCCAGCAAATGTCCATCTTGATCTAATTCTAGTGTCATCTCTTGTTTCATTCACCCTTAAAAATGCTTTGCATTGGTTTCATATCATTACGGCTTGCTATTTTAAGCTGATACAGCGCTGATGTGCTAAACACAGCGTTGCAAAAGCTGCATAATTAATCGGCTGTACATTTTCCGCCAAATGACCATTCAATATTTCTGCATCATTTTCCAGTACATATATTTTGTCTAGCTGGGCACAGAGTGGATGTTGCTGATGCAATACCGCATCACCCATAAGTACAACGCTGTCTTGCGGAGCATACAAGGCATTTAGCTCTGCTAAAATTGTTGCGGTGCTATCAAAGCTCGCTTGGATTAAATATAAATTTGCGTCAGACATGCTTTTCTCTTTAGATGTTTAGATATGGTCAAATGATCAATCAGATTGTTAAACCACCGATCAACCTACCAATATAAAACTCGATCAAAGGTTTGAATCAGCTCCCGATTCAGTTCCACCCATTCAATTTCATGTACCGTATTTTTGATAAACGGCGAGTTAGCATGTTTATTTTCAATCAAAATTGGGCTGAGGTCATAAAACTCAAAGCTATCGACCAAATTGGATGCCACTTTAAAAGCATGTTTTAGTGAATCAAATGCCAGTTCCGACTGTAATAGGCTTAATGCCGCATCTTGTAATAACACTTTGACTTCACAACCAAAAGTTGCCAGTACCATTGTTGCAGACAAGCTTTCAT
Organism: Acinetobacter sp. YH12120; assembly: GCF_013418795.1. Lineage (NCBI taxonomy): Bacteria > Pseudomonadati > Pseudomonadota > Gammaproteobacteria > Moraxellales > Moraxellaceae > Acinetobacter > Acinetobacter sp. YH12120. The sequence continues at coordinate 40,506 of NZ_VPBI01000016.1, forward strand.
GCACTTGTAAGCTGTTTAAATTGGCCTGACGTAAAACCACGAGTACAGTTTTCACACAATTTACCTTTTAAATGCAACAGATTTACAAAATGAATCGCTTAAAATTGAATCAGGCGTTTTGTGCTTTGCACTGCATCGGCCAGTTCGCCCAAGCCAACCAATTCAAAGCCTGCGGCTAAATTGTGTTGGCTCAGTTGATGGCGTTTGGCATTGTCTGCATCGCTAATACCACGTGCCAGTGCGGCACTTACACATACGGGTAAACGAATAGACAATTTTTGCCATTCTGTTTTGAGGTTGCGTTGATCATCGGGTACCCATTGCAACTCATTCGCTACAGCAACGCCATCTTGATAAAAAAACACACGAAAAGCCTCATTTTTCTGTTGTAAGGCTTGAGCAAGACCGAGTGCATGCCATGCATGAATAGAGGTTGGTGCGGAGGTTATTAGTAATAAGGTGCTCATCAAAATTCACTAATGCAATGTGCCAAGGCGCATTCAGACTTTATAAAAAAGGTAGTATAAATGATTTTAGTGACTGGTGGTTTAGGCTTTATAGGCTCACACATTGCATTAAGCCTAATGGCTCAAGGGCAAGAGGTCATTATTGTAGATAATTTATCCAATGCAAGTATGCAGACCTTAGAGCGACTTGAATATATTGCAGGGCGTTATGTGCCTTTTGCCAAATTAGATGTAAGAAACACGCCTGCGCTGAACAAAGTCTTTGAACAATATTCGATTACTGCGGTGGTGCATTGTGCAGGGTTTAAATCTTTAGAAGAATCGGTGCTTAAACCACTGGAATATTATAACGATAACGTCAGTTGTATTATGAGTTTATTGCGTTCTATGCAACGTACAGGCGTGCGTCGTTTGGTGCATCTTTCAAGTATCGCGGTCTATGGTAAGTCGGGATTGAGTCTGGAAGAAAGCCAGAGCTTTAATTACACCTATGCCAATCCGTATGTAAAATCTCAGCAGATGGTTGAAGAAATCATCCAAGATACTTTTAGAACCGACAATGAATGGAATATCGCTATTTTGCGCTTGAGTAATATTGCTGGCGCGTTTGAACACGGTATTTTAGGCGAAGTCGTTGCTCCATTACCTAAAAATATTATTCCTTTGGCGATGCAAGTCGCAGTACAGCAGCGTGAAGCGATTGAGCTACGTCAGCAAGCCAATACTGCAGATCAAACCGCAGAACGCAGCTTTGTACACGTACTCGATGCCTGTGAAGCCGTAATCGCAAGTCTGCATTGGTTATTTCAGCAAACACATAGCTGTGAAGCCTTTAATATTGCAGGAGAAGTGGTTTCAATTCAGCAATTACTTGCACGTATTAGTGAAGTGACTGACACTGAGATTGCTACAGTTCCTGCAATTCATTATGAATATCCTGAGTTGGATCAGTTGGGTGCAGTCGTAGATAAAGCACAACAGTATTTACACTGGCAGCCAAAACGTAGTCTGGAAAAAATGCTAGAAGATGAATGGCGTTTTTATCAAAATACGCTCAAGCATTAAAAGTAGCGCTATAAAATTCGTTGAAAGGCGATTCACGAAGCCTCATAGCTGAAACAGATACAATGCAACGGAATTATTGATAATAATTATCATTTACTTGATTGTCTGGTTTTTATAAGATCAATATAAGAATACATGACATCATAACGAAATCACGAGGGAATGAGGCTGAACATGCAAACACGTATTGAACATGACACCATGGGTGAAGTTGAAGTTCCGAATGACGCGCTTTGGGGCGCACAAACTCAGCGTAGCTTACAAAATTTCAAAATTGGCAATGAGCGTTTACCACGCGCCATGATTCGCGCTATGGGTTTGGTTAAAAAAGCTGCGGCAATCACCAATGCAAACTTAGGGCAAATCCCGCAAGAGTTGGCGCAGTACATTGTCGGTGCAGCAGATGAAGTCATTGCAGGGCAGTGGGATAGCCAATTTCCTTTGGTGGTGTGGCAAACAGGTTCGGGTACGCAAAGTAACATGAACTGTAATGAAGTGATTGCCAATATCGCCAATCAAAAACTGGGGAATCCTTTAGGTGCACAAAAGCCTGTACATCCGAATGATCATGTCAACCGCGCCCAATCGACCAATGATTCTTTTCCAACTGCAATTCATGTGGCAGCGAGTTTGCAAATTAATGAACTGCTCATTCCTGCAGTAAAGAGTTTGCGCGATACGTTGCATGCGAAAAGTGAAGAATTTTCTGAAATTGTCAAAATAGGACGTACACATTTACAAGATGCGACACCATTAACTTTAGGGCAGGAATTTAGTGGCTATGTATCGCAGCTAGATCATGGTTTAAAACGTCTAGAACAGGCTTTAACAGGCTTGTATGAGTTGCCATTGGGCGGTACAGCAGTCGGTACAGGCTTAAATGCACATCCTGATTATGCGGTACAGGCAGCGGAGCAATTGGCACAGCTAACAGGCTTAGCATTTGTGACTGCACCAAATAAGTTTGAGGCTTTGGCGGGGCGTGATGCTGCGGTATTTGCTTCAGGTGCATTAAAAACTTTGGCGGTGAGTTTAAATAAAATTGCGAATGATATTCGCTGGTTAGCCAGTGGCCCGCGTTGTGGTTTTGGTGAGCTGCGTATTCCAGAAAATGAACCTGGTTCAAGTATTATGCCGGGCAAGGTTAATCCAACACAAAGCGAAGCAATGACCATGGTAGTTGCACAGGTATTGGGCAATGACACCACAATTAACGTGGCTGGTGCATCGGGCAATTTTGAGCTGAATGTATTTATGCCAGTAATTGCATATAACTTATTGCAATCTATTCAACTCTTGGGTGATGCATGTAATAGCTTTAATGAGCATTGCGCCGTTGGCATTCAAGCAAACCGTGAAAAAATAGATCACTTTTTGCATGATTCACTCATGTTAGTGACCGCTTTGAATCCTGTAATTGGTTATGAGAATGCAGCGGAGGTGGCAAAAACAGCTTATAAGGAAAATAAAACCTTAAAGCAAGTTGCAGTAGAGCTGAATTTGGTCACAGCAGAGCAGTTTGATGAAGTGGTACGTCCTGAACAGATGATTGCTCCGAATACCAAATAGTCAGTTTTAAGTAAATTGAGAGGTCTGTGTTTGTCTGCTCAAGATGACAGATAAACACAGACTTTGTTTATAAAAATCAGTGAAACTTTGAAGTATTCTTTCTTATTAAAATTATGTTGTGTATAATTACACAATGAACAGCAAAGACATTATTAAGCGTCTTGAGCAGGAAGGCTGGTACAAAGTGGGTGGTAAAGGCGACCATGAAAAGTATAAGCATCCTGAAAAGCCTGGACATGTTGTGGTACCACATCCACGTAAAGATATGCCAATAGGAACTCTACGCAATATATATAAACAGGCTGGTTGGGAGTGGAGGTAAAAATGTTATATCCAGTATATGTTCACAAAGATGAAGATAGCGCATACGGTTTAACCTTTCCTGACTTTGATGGATGCTTTAGCGCAGCAGATGAGATGCAAGATATTCAGCGCATGGCACAGGAAGCGGTTGAAGTTCACTTTGATGGTGAAGATATTCCGTTACCAGAACCATCAAGCCCAGAGCAATGGTTAGGTGATGAGCGATTTGAGGGGGGGTTTTGGTTGTTAGTTGATATTGATACAACAAAAGTAAATACAAAGTCTATTCGTATTAATATCAGCATGCCAGAAGCTTTAGTGAAACGTATTGATGCTGTTGCAAAAAAACAACATTTAAGCCGTTCGGCATTCTTAGCTAAAAGCGCGGAAATGGCGTTGCATTAATCAAGTAAAATATACTAAACCCAGCCTAAATGCTGGGTTTTCTATTGCACCTAATTTGAATGTAGAGGGGTAATTCATCCTAATACGATTTTAAATTTATGTGTTGGTTTAAAGACATAATTTGCATAACGGCAGAATAGGCTGCTACAAGGTGCTATCTAAATGTAATAGTTCAAAACCCGTCATTTAGTCGCATTAACCACTTTTAGATGCTTTCTTTTATGTCCGTTCCTTATTCAACTTACATTGATTAAGCTGCCATAATTGCTAGAATACGCAATACTTCAAAATACTGTTTTGCTAAAGTTTTGCATTTATTTTGCAAAATTTAATTTTTTTATAAGCAACTCAATATCTTAACTACGGAAATTTTCAATGCTCTCAATTTATTTAACAGATGTTCAGCAACACGTGCAATTTAAAGATTACCCGGGTGAGCAGCCTGTTAAATTTATCTTGAATTTTAAAAAGATTTTTCCAAGTGTAATGGAGCTTTTACTACCTGTATTGCCTGAAAATGAAAATCTGGAAGAAATGACGTGGGAATCAACCACTGCAGATTTAGAGTTATTTAAATTGCTGCTCAGTGGGTGGGGCGTGATTGAATTACGTTTAAATGCGCTCAGTCAGTTCAAGGGCAAGACATTTGCAGATCAGTTAGTGAAACAAGCCCAACAAAAACGTAAAGATTTCGCCAAAGCACAACAACAATTACAAACTGTGGAGCTAGATTACTTATTTATGCATGAAACACATGCCTTAATTGATGCTGAATTGGTAGAAGTAGGTGAAAAGTTCTATTTGCCAATTTTGCGTGATTTATGGAAAGGCAAAGTATCTACAAAAGTATTGGAAGCGAAGTTTTAAGAACAAACCCATATTAAAAAGCTGTATCGGCGGCTTTTATTTTTTATAGAATCATACAAGACGATTAGCAACCACTTGCAAATTCAAGATTAACTCAAAATAGCCTAAGCAAAGATTTTAGAAATTTCCTCTCTTAAGAAATAATGCCTTGAATTTTCCTGTAAATCTTTATGCCAATACATCCCCATATTAATTACAGGCAAGTCTACAGGCACATCAAAAATATTCAATTTTTGGCTCATATTCAAATGCTTTAAAATCATTTTAGGAATAGTTAGTATGGCTTGAGGATGCTGCTGTAAAATCTGTAACGCCGTAGAATAGTGCTGACAACGTAAAAAAACCTGCCGTGATAATTGCTTTTGATGCAAATAAATATCTTCTAGCAACATACCAGTACGCCGTGATGAAACCCCAATATGTGCAGAAGATAAATAAAGTGCAGTATTCATTTCTTGTTGTGAACTACAGACCACAAATTGGTCTTGAACTAAGGATTGAAACTGAATTTTATCGCCAAAGTTTTGTTCTAAATCAATTACAAAATCAATTTGTTGTGTTGCTAAATCTGCCAAAACCGTTTTGCGGTCTAATTTGTGGCTCAGAAATTGAATATCCAAGTTCAACTTTTGAAAATGTGCCACCAATTTAGGAAAAATAATCGGTTCAATTTCATCATGGATAGCAATTTTGAGCGATTGCAACATATTCGGCTCAAATTGCTGTTTCTGTATTGCAATACTTTGAATCGCCAACAAGGCATTTTTAATAGTCGGATAAATTTGCTCGGCAAAAGGCGTAGGCAGCATTTTATTGCCACTTCGCACCAGTAAATCATCTTGTAAATGTTGTCTTAAACGCTGCAAAGCATGACTGGCGGCAGATTGGCTAATACACAAAATTTGTGCAGCTTTGGAAATACTGCGCTGCTCATAAATTGCAACAAACATCGGGTATAAATTGATGTCTAAACGATGAAAAACGGTAAGATCAACTTTTGCATTGTTATGAACATGATTCATAGTGTTTTATTGAATTAAATCATTTTGTTCATATTACTTTTCAAGTTAAGGTGTTGTAAAGCAATGAATACAATATTTTAAGGGATTTGAACCATGTTTGAGCTATCTGCACGCGCCAAAGACTATATAGAACGTACCAAAGCCTTTATTGCCAAAGAAATTGAGCCGATTGAAGCTGAATTCTGGGCAGAAGTTCACGAATTAAATCAGGGTGGTGACTGGACTAAATGGCAATGGCCAGCACAATTAGAACAATTAAAAGCCAAAGCCAAAGCTGCAGGTTTATGGAATATGTTTTTACCTTGTCCAGAATTAGGACAAGGTTTGTCGGTACAAGAATATGCACACATTGCAGAGTTGAGTGGACGCAGTTTGATTGCGCCAACCGTATTTAACTGTAATGCACCCGACAGCGGCAACATGGAAGTTTTATGGCGCTATGGTTCTGAAGCACAAAAGGCAGAATGGCTGACACCGCTGCTTGAAGGTAAAATTCGTTCTGTGTTTTGTATGACTGAACCTGCAGTGGCTTCAAGTGATGCGACCAATATGCAGGCAACAGCAGTCGTAGACGGCGATGAAATTGTCTTGAATGGTCGTAAATGGTGGTCTTCAGGTTTGGGCGATCCAAATGCCAAAATTATTATTTTTATGGCGCATACACCCGATGAAACCAAAGACCGTCATCATCAACACTCTATGGTTTTAGTCCCTGTGGATACTGCGGGCGTTAAAATTCAACGCATGTTACCTGTATTTGGTGATTACGACGCGCCACACGGTCATGGCGAAGTCAGTTTTGATAACGTGCGTGTGCCTGTTGCCAACTTTATTGGCGGTGCAGGACAAGGTTTTGAAATTGCACAAGGTCGTTTAGGTCCGGGGCGTATTCACCATTGTATGCGTTGTATTGGTGCAGCCGAAAAATCTTTGGAGTTGATGATTGACCGTGGCATGAGTCGTACCGCATTTGGCAAGGAAATTCTGAAACTCGGTGGCAATTTGGAGCGTGTAGCGGAAGCGCGTGTGGCAATTGACCAAGCACGTTTATTGACTCTTTATGCAGCCTATAAAATGGATACTTTAGGCAATATGGCAGCACTTACCGAAATTTCTGCCATTAAAGTGGTTGCACCAAGTGTCTTGGAAAAAGTAGTTGATATGGCGATGCAGATTCATGGCGGCGCAGGCGTGTCTAGAGATACACCGTTGACAGGTTTCTTTGCCCAAGCGCGTAGTTTACGTCTTGCCGATGGACCAGACGAAGTACACAAAGGCATGATTGCCAAACTTGAGTTGGCTAAACGTGGTTATCGTAGCAGCCGCAAAAAATAAGTCAGTTGCGAATTTTTTATTGTGTCGCTTGGTAGTGTATTCGGCAATATTTCTGATATTGCCGATACATCTCAAGAGAACACGGAAAATCTATGTTAGATTAAAAAAATTGGAAAATTAGGGAAAAATAATGTCAGTTATTGATGTAGGCGGCACAGTACGCGAAGGCGAAGAACTCGATATTCAGGCAGTGACAGCATGGTTAAAACAACAAAATGTCGATGTCGTAGAACCTGTAGAAGTCACACAATATTCAGGCGGTGCATCGAACTGGACATATCGCCTTAAGTACAGCAATGCTGATTTAATTTTGCGTCGTCCGCCCAAAGGTACTAAAGCTAAATCTGCACATGACATGGCGCGTGAATATCATGTGCAAAAGAATTTAGCCCCGTTTTATCCTGTGTTACCTGAAATGGTGGCGTTGTGTCAGGATGAAGCTGTAATTGGCTGCGATTTTTACGTGATGCAACGTATTGAAGGCATTATCCCACGTGCAAAATTGCCACCAGAGCTTGATTTTAGCGAAACTCAAGTACATGAACTTTGTGTAAATGTCATTGATAAACTGATTGAGCTGCATCAAGTACCTTATGCAGGAACTGAGCTAGAAAAATTAGGGAAAGGTGATGGTTATTGCCGACGTCAGGTAGAAGGTTGGGATGCACGCTATGCCAAAGCACATACCATCAACGTGCCATCTTTTAAATATGTGCGTAAATGGTTGTTAGACCATATTCCTGTAGATTCAAAAACCTGCATTATTCATAACGACTGGCGTTTTGATAATGTGATTTTAGACCCGAAACATCCGACTCAAGTGATTGGCGTTTTGGACTGGGAAATGGCAACACTGGGCGATCCACTCATGGATTTAGGCTCGGCTTTGGCATATTGGGTTGAAGATACCGATAATCAAATTTTTAAAGCCACCCGTCGTCAACCAACGCACTTAAAAGGCATGTTCACACGTCAGCAAGTGGTGGACTATTATTTGCAAAAAACAGGCTTGAGCACCGATAACTGGACATTCTATGAAGTGTTTGGAATTTTCCGTTTAGCGGTGATCGCCCAGCAAATTTATTATCGTTATTTCCACAAGCAAACCAATAATCCTGCATTTAAGGATTTCTGGATTGTCATTCATGCTTTGCATATTCGTGCCTTAAAGTTAATTGGTTTACAAAAACTGGAAGCAAATGAACTAGCACAAAAATATATCGCCAAATTTAAGGAATTGATGCCGAAATGACCACCATTTATTTAATTCGTCATGGGCAAGCATCTTTTGGGGCAGAAAGTTATGATCAACTTTCGCCTAATGGTGAGTTACAAGCCAAATTGCTCGGACGTTATTTTGATCGCATTTTAAAAGAAGCACCCTATGTGGTGGCTGGTTCAATGCAGCGCCATCAGCAAACTGCACAACTGGCTTTGGCAGAATGTTTTCCTGAGGTCGAAATTCATACCGACAGCGCATGGAACGAGTTTAATCATCAACAGGTTTTCGCGCAGTATGAACCGCGTTTTAATCAACCTGAATTGATGAAAGAAGATGTCGCCAAAGAGGTCAATCCTCGTGCATATTTGGCAAAAATTTTTGAAGGTGCGATAGAACGCTGGACGGGCGGTGAATATCACCATGAATATGAAGAATCTTGGCCGCATTTTAAACAGCGTGTCGAAGATGCATTGCAGCATTTATGTGATGACTTAGCCCAAAAACAACCACGATATGCTGTGGTATTTACTTCTGGTGGTGTGATTTCTGTGGCTGCAGGTAAAATTTTAGGCTTAACGCCCAATAAAACCTTTGCATTGAACTGGGCAATTACTAACTCAAGTATCACCACTTTACGTTTGGTCGGCAGTGAACCACAACTGTTAAGCTTGAATGAACATCATTTTATTAAAGCTGAAAACTCAAATTTATTGACTTGGATTTAAGGATCAAACCATGACAAAAACAATTCTAATTACAGGTGCAAGTTCAGGTATTGGTGCGGGTATGGCACGTGAATTTGCTCAAATGGGTTATAACCTTGCAATTTGCGCCCGACGTTTAGAGCGTTTGGAAACGCTGAAACAAGAACTGGAAAGCCAGTTTGGTATTCGTGTTATTGCAAAAACGCTGGATGTCACCAATTATGATCAGGTGTTTCAGGTGTTTCGTGAATTTAAACAAGATTTTGGACAAATTGACCGCATTATTGTCAATGCAGGCGTGGGCGAAGGACGTCGCATTGGTAAAGGTAATTTTGCCATCAACAAAGCCACAGTAGAAACCAACTTTATTTCAGCTTTGGCGCAGTGTGAAGCCGCGGTTGAAATTTTCCGTGAGCAAAACTCAGGGCATTTGGTGATGATTTCATCTATGAGTGCCATTCGTGGTATGCCAAAACATCTTACTGCTTACGGTGCAAGTAAAGCTGCAGTAGCACATTTAGCAGAAGGAATTCGTGCAGAATTAATTGATACACCTATTCAAGTTACGACTATTTTCCCTGGTTATATTCGTACCGAAATCAACGAAGGTGCAAAAAAACTGCCTTTTGAAGTTGATGAAAAAACAGGTTCACGCTTACTTGCTGCAGAAATTGAAAAAGCGCCAATTAAAGCCTATGTACCTAAATGGCCATGGTTGCCATTGGGCTTAGCTATGAAAGTTTTACCATTAAAATTGGTCAATAAACTCGGCTAAATAGCAGCGATATCATAGTATTTGAATAGCATCCTGAAATTTAAAGCTGATGATGAATGCAATCACTTTAAATGACACGATGCTATTTTTATATTTGAGTCTCTACTTTTGTTTGGGTTTAAAATTTGTATTTTCGGTTTTCGTATTTAAGAGTGAAATGTGATGTGGCTTAGAACAGCAACCCTTGCCTTAATTCCCGCTTTGGTGATTCAGGGAAGTCGTGTTAAAAAGAACACGATCCGATTGCCTGAAGCCGAAGGCGCACGAGAAGGTATTACAGGGCAAGGGCAAACGCTGTCATTATTGATTTTAGGCGATTCTGCCGCTGCAGGCGTTGGGGTAGCACATCAAAATGATGCGCTTTTAGGTGCGGTGATTTCTGCTTTGCAGCATCAGTACCAAGTACATTGGCGTTTAGAGGCGCAGTCTGGAGATACTACCTCACAAGTCATTCAAAAAACGAAAAAACTGGTAAATCAAAAATATGATGTTGTGGTTACTTCTGTTGGTGTCAACGATGTAACACGCTTAATGTCGGCACAGACTTGGATTAAACAACAGCAACATTTTTATCAACTTATTCAAGCGAAATTCCAACCTGAATTAATCATTGCTACGGGGGTTCCACCAATGCATTTATTTCCCGCATTGCCCAATCCATTATCTTGGCTATTTGGACAATACGCAAAACAAATGAACTTACAATTAGAAAAAATGATTGCACAACAAGAAGATATGCAGTGGATTGAATATGATATTCGAAAATATCAATCCATGAATTTAGAAATGGCAAAAGATGGTTTTCATCCAAGTAAAGAAATTTACCAGATTTGGGGGAAAGAAGTCTCGGATAGGATTTTGGAGTGGTTTTAGGTAAATTAACTTAAATAATGGTATAGTGTTAACAATCGTCAACACTAAATTATAATTAAATCATCAAGCAGAATGAAAATATGAAGAAACATCCCAATAAACATATTCGCGAAGCAATTGAATATGCGATTGAAAACGGCTGGGATGTTGTCGATTCAGGTAAATCAGCACATGCAAAACAAATCTTGCGTAAAGTAAAGCAATGTCATGGAGATGAACTATGAATAACTATCACTTTACTGTTGTGGTACGTGACGCACGTTCTGATCTGTCTGTGCTAGAAGATAAGTTCTTTGAAGCGGGTTGTGATGATGCATTAGTTTGCAGTTATAACGATACAATTTATCTTGAGTTTGACCGTGAAGCTGAAAATGCAGAACAAGCGATTCACTCAGCATTAGACAATATTCGCTCATTAGGATTTCATGATCTGATAGTAGAAGAGCAAGGTTATTCAACTTTGGCAGTAATGGCTGAACGTGCTGGAATGACTCGTCAAGCATTATCTTTATATGCGCAAAATAAACGTGGTGACGGAAACTTTCCACGTCCGATGTATGGACTTGCATCTAGATCTGCAATGTATTTTTGGCCAGAAGTTGCGACATGGTTATTCAATCAAGGGAAGTTACATAAAAATCATTATGAAGTTGCTCGTACTGCAATGTCTTAGCTTAATTTAAAGACCAAAGGTTCAATCTATAAATGTCTGATTCTAAAATAGAAACCCATCCACTCGAACCCTTTTTACCAGCCAATGCCAAGCTGTTAATGCTTGGGAGTTTTCCACCACCTAAAAGCCGTTGGAAAATGGATTTTTATTATCCGAATTATCAAAATGATATGTGGCGAATTTTGGGCTTATGCTTTTTTCAAGATAAAAACTACTTTTTAGATTTAGAAGCTAAAAATTTTCATCTTCATAAAATTATTGATTTTTTAAACACCACTGGCATTGCTATTTCAGATACGGCGCAGCAGGTGATTCGCTTAAAAGGCAATGCATCAGACAAATTTTTACAGATTGAAAAACCAATGGATATTGCAGCACTTTTAAGCAAGATACCTTTATGTCAAAGCATTATGACCACAGGCGATAAAGCGACTGATACACTCATGTTATCTATGCCTGAATCTGCCGAAAAACCTCAAATTGGGCAGGCGAGACATTGCTATTTTGCCAAGCGTGAGCTGCATTTATATCGGATGCCTTCATCTTCACGAGCCTATCCTTTAGCTTTAGAGAAAAAGGCAGAAGCGTATTTTAACTTATTTAAAGAAATAGGCTTACTATAAGTAACTTTAAATAATTGTAGACAGTGATGGCAGAGAAAGAAAAATACGCTTCCATAATTAATGTCTATCTATTGTCATTACATCATCCATTCAATAGGGAATAATGAAACTGTTTTCATCATAAAACGCTGAAACTGTGTGGTTTCAGGATCATGATGATACGTTTGAATACTGCCATCTGCCTGATGATCTAACCAAATAATTTGACCGTTTTCGTCTAATTGCAGTTCATACGCAATTTGTGGCAAATAGCGGTCTAAAGATTGAGAAACATCGTTTTGCAATTGTTCAGACTCTAACACCAAGCCAACTTCGGTATTTAATTTTGCAGAACGAGGATCAAGGTTAAAAGAACCTACAAAGACCATGCCATCTATATCAAAGAATTTGGCATGTAAACTCGAGGCGTTTTTGCCTTTGGCAGGAATTACGTTACCCGTTGCAACTTCATACCAAGTACGCTTTTTTCGTTCAATATAAGGCTTAAATTCATATAAACGAATACCTGATTTAAGTAAATCTACGCGATACTGCTGATAAAATGCATGTACCAAAGGCACATCATTGGCTAAAAATGAATTGGTCAATACACGTATCTGTATTCCTTTTTCAGCCAGTTGAGTGAGTGTTTTAAGACCATCTTCTGTTGGGACAAAATAGACAGAAACCAGTTCTAAATGTTGTTTGGGCTCACCCATTAACTTTAACATTTGTTTGTAAGTCAGTTGCTCGCCTTGAGCTGTACCCCGAATTTTATTCGGAGAATCTGCCACAAAATGCGCACGTACCCACTGTACAGGATGTTGTTCTAATTTGATGCTGACTTCTTCTTGCGCGTTAGCCACACGTTCACGAATTTTATCTTTATATTTGGCATTTAATTCATAGCGATTACGCAATTCTCTCAATTGCAACGCGTTGCCTGTGCCTAATAATTGCTTTACTGAATAGCTTAGTTCGTCATTCCAAAACTCTAAAAACACGGCATTGGCTTGGGGGACAGCACTGCCATAGAATAGAATATCCATATCAGTAAATTGAAAATTTTCACTGGCATCAAAATATTCACGGCTAATATTACGCCCACCTGTCACGGCAATCGCCCCATCGGCAATAATTAGTTTATTGTGCATACGGCGATTGATTTGTTTAAAACGAAACAAATAATCCATCACACGAAAATGCCGATATTTGTACGGATTGAAAATTTTTATTTCAAAATTAGGATGCTGAGCAAGCCGTTTTAAGGTTGGATCAAGTTGCGTACCATTTTGATCATCAATTAATAAACGAACTTTTACACCACGATCTGCTGCTTTGAGCAGTTCAGCCAACATCAACTGACCAATTAAATCATCTTCCCAAATGTAATATTGTAAATCTAAATGGTGCTGTGCTTTTTGAATCAAATATAAACGCGAGGCGATGCTACTAAAGGCATCATTTAGAGAAAGATACGCTGTTAAATTTTGGGATAAATGTGCATCAATTTCCTGACCATTCAGCCAATGATCTACATAATGCTCAACAGGGCTATCTTTGCTCGCTTGATTCATCGGTAAACTGCATCCTGTCAGTAAAATAGCGAAAAAAGCCAACATTCCAAGCCAGTAACAAGGTCTTTGGATCTTCATGATTATTCTTAAGTCATTCTGTATTTATACATGGAGATTATCCTCATGTTAATGCTTGAAACTCTGAATAGAAAGAGGGTATTGTGAGAGTCTGTTGATATTTTATAAATAGCTTGCGAGATATCTCTCTCACATCGCAAACATAGACGAATTGTCAGCAGCCCCTTATCATCTGTTAATGTATTTTTTAGGGATAATTTGCTCATGAAATCACGTGCAGCCGTCGCATTCGGCCCAGGTCAGCCGCTTGAAATTGTTGAAATTGATGTTGCACCGCCGCAGGCTGGAGAAGTCTTGGTCAAAATTACCCACACAGGGGTATGCCATACCGATGCATTTACCTTATCGGGTGAAGATCCTGAAGGTGTTTTCCCTGCAGTTCTTGGCCATGAAGGTGCAGGTATTGTGGTTGAAGTTGGTGAGGGTGTGACCAGTGTTCAACCAGGCGATCATGTGATTCCGCTTTACACAGCAGAATGTGGCGAATGTTTATTCTGTAAATCTGGTAAAACCAACCTATGCGTTTCCGTACGTGCGACACAAGGTAAAGGTTTAATGCCTGATGGCACGACACGTTTTTCTTATAATGGACAACCGATTTATCACTACATGGGCTGTTCAACCTTTAGTGAATATACGGTAGTTGCTGAAGTATCTTTAGCAAAAATTAATCCTGAAGCCAATCATGAGCAAGTTTGCTTATTAGGTTGCGGTGTTACAACTGGTTTAGGTGCAGTTAAAAATACTGCAAAAGTCCAAGAAGGCGATACCGTTGCGGTATTTGGCTTAGGTGGTATTGGTTTAGCTGTTGTGCAAGGTGCGCATAAAGCCAAAGCCAGCCGTATTATCGCCATTGATACCAACCCAGAGAAATTCAAATTGGCAGAACAATTTGGTGCAACCGAATTCTTAAATCCAAAAGATTATGACCGCCCAATTCAGGAAGTCATTGTGGAAAAAACAGGTTGGGGCGTAGATCATTCTTTTGAATGTATTGGAAATACCAATGTGATGCGTTCCGCTTTGGAATGTGCGCATCGTGGTTGGGGACAATCCATTATTATTGGTGTTGCAGGTGCAGGTCAGGAAATTTCAACTCGTCCATTCCAATTGGTGACAGGTCGTACTTGGAAAGGAACTGCGTTTGGTGGTGTAAAAGGTCGTTCGCAATTGCCAGGCATGGTTGAAGAAGCCATGAAGGGTGATATTCAACTCGAACCATTTGTAACGCACACCATGGGGCTAGACCAAATTAATGAAGCCTTTGATTTAATGCATGAGGGTAAATCTATTCGTAGTGTGATTCATTTTGATCAATGATGAGTAACGCGCTTAAATAAAGACCCAACAAAAACCAAGCTTCGGCTTGGTTTTTTTAACCCCTGGATTCGCTAAAACAGTAGCTTAATTTTAATAAATACATCCAATAAAAATTATTTTACAAAAAGGATTGCCAAACGGAACAATACAGCGTATTTTAATTTTAACAGCTCATTTTTTGATGAAAACAAGATGTTAAAGCAACCTTTAATCGCAAACGCTTACTATTACTTTTGGCAGTTTCAATGATTGCCTGAGTCGCGTTCGGGCAAAAGGTTGCCCACCAGTTGATACCTGATCGGCAACCCTGATCAGGTTTTTTTATGTCTGGTGTTTTGAATTTTATAGGTTTTTCGGAGATTTAATCATGTACAACGTTAATTATTCATACTTTAGCAACTTTTATTGGTTTTACTTTAGTCAATCTATGACTCAAACCTTGCAATCCATTAGACCCATAACGCTGAAATAAATGATCGGACTGTAAAAAAGAGAAACAGTCCAAAGGAACAGACCAATGAATGCTTTAAATACTGCTTTACAACAACAGACCAACAATACTGAAATTAGTTTAAGTTTACCGCATCAACTCAAAGCGCAACTCCCACTTTCATCTGCGCTAAAACAACAAATCGCACAACATCGACAGATTATTCAGAACATTTTAGCGGGCACAGACCCTCGCTTATTGGTCATTACAGGACCTTGTTCAATTCATGATCCGCAAGCAGCACTCGAATACGCAGAAAAATTAAAACAATTACAAAGCCAAGTTTCAGATCAAATTTTCTTGGTGATGCGCGCCTATATCGAAAAGCCACGTACTACGGTAGGCTGGAAAGGCTTTTTGTATGACCCAGACTTAGATGGCTCTGCAAACATGCAATTAGGCTTAGAAAAATCACGTGAACTGTATCTACAAATTATAGAAATGGGTTTACCAATTGCTTCTGAAATTTTAAGCCCAATGGCAACGGGATATTTTGATGATGTACTGGCTTGGGGTGCAATTGGCGCACGTACCAGTGAATCACAAATTCACCGTGAAATTTCTAGCGCCATGCCGTATAGCATTGGTTTCAAAAACGGAACTGATGGCTCAATTCAAATTGCATTAGATGCAATTCAATCGGCAAGTCATCCACATCAATTCATGGGAATGAGCCAGTCGGGTTTACCTGCTATTTTGTCATCACAAGGTAATCCACACGCGCATTTAATTTTACGTGGCGCAAATTCAGGGCCAAATTATCAATTGGCAGAAATTGAGAAAATTCAGCACAAAGCCAAAGGGCAGTTGCCTGCATTGATTATTGACTGTAGTCACGGTAACAGCCATAAAGACCCACAACAACAACCGCAAGTCTTGCGTACCATTGTGGCAGAACGTGAACAGACGCAAGTCCGTGGCATCATGTTAGAAAGTCATTTGGTGGATGGAAATCAAAAGATTTCTTGCGAGATGACTTATGGTCAATCTGTTACCGATGGCTGCTTGGGTTGGGATAAGACTGAACAACTGCTTATTGAGGTCGCTGAAAGCTTAAATCGTCAGGTTTTGGCTAAAACTGCATAAAAAATAAAACTCCAGAAACCCAAAAAACCTGAAATTTCAGGTTTTTTGGGTGGGAGAGTATTTAAAAATCAACTCTTCTTAGATTAGTTTTTAAAATAACAATTCTTTTGCTGCTATTAAAAACTAAGCCTGAATATCTGCATTAGGTTGTTTAGCCACAACAAATTTATAGAAAATTAAACTGATTAAGGTCACAACAGCACAGAGCAAATACGCTGCGGTATAGTCATAACCCGCAATAATCCAACCTAGAATTAACGCGCCTAAGGCGATACCAATATCGTAACAACAAAAATACGTAGATGTGGCATGACCAATACGATCTTTAGGGGAGCGTTGAATTGAAATGGTTTGCAGGCAAGGTTGGGCAGACCCGAACCCTACACCAATTAATGCAGCAGCCAACATAAAACCGAATACACTGTGTACCTGACTCAAGACAATTAATCCTAAAGCAAATAATATAATTGCAGGATAAATCACATAACTCGCCCCTTTACGATCATAAATTTTGCCTGTAATTGGGCGCAAAATCATCATCGAAACTGCAAATATCACGAAGAATAAACTCGCATAAGACAGCATATTGCGTGATTCTGCAAAGGTGGAAATAAATGACATAATACTGGCATACGCGAAAGAAACCATCATCGCCATGAGTGATACAGGAATTGCTTTTTTCTCTACAAAATCTTGAAGCCCTAATTTACGTTTAGGTGTTGTTTCAGTTTTTACTTTTTGGGTCGCAATTGGAATCATTAAACAGAAGGCGAAACCTACCCAAACACTGACGGATAGTAAGGTAGAAATACTGGCATAAGAAACACTTTGAATCAGACTTAAACCAATTAAAGGTCCCAATACAATCCCTAAATTTACTGACACCAAAAAATAGCCCATACCTTCACCTTTGCGACTGTCTGGAATAAAGTTATTGGCAATAGGGACGGTAACTGTGGTGACAATGCTGAACCAAATCCCATGTAAAAAACGCAGTACGAGTAGAAACAGTAAACTATCTACAAAAATGTA
Organism: Acinetobacter sp. YH12120; assembly: GCF_013418795.1. Lineage (NCBI taxonomy): Bacteria > Pseudomonadati > Pseudomonadota > Gammaproteobacteria > Moraxellales > Moraxellaceae > Acinetobacter > Acinetobacter sp. YH12120. The sequence continues at coordinate 57,971 of NZ_VPBI01000016.1, forward strand.
TGCCACGCTACACAGACAAAACATGATTTCAGAAACATATAAGGTTTTCTTTACACCAAATTTTTCAATAATCAAACCGCTAAATGGGCGAATCGCGATTGCAGATAACATAAACAAAGTCATGGCTAAACCTGCCTGTGACAAGCTACCACCCAACTCATTCACAATATAAATAGGCAAAATTGTCGTTTGCGCAAAATAAAATATGAATAAGAACAAGTTATTGAATAAGCAGAGAATAAACGACTTATTCCATAAATGTTCGACATTTATAGCTGACATAACTTAAACCTATATATGGTGAGTGGAGTAGCGTGCAATGTGTACTTTGTTATACAGATGCTTTGTTATTGGAAGTCATCACACAGTAAGATCATGCAAAAAATAATAAACCCATTTATGTGAAAAGTATAGTTATTTAATAAAATTAAAACTAAAATTAGATTTTAATTCTATTTTTTTAATTATTTTATCAAATAAAGATAATTTTATTTATTTCGCAAATTGCAATGCAAAAAAAATCAGCCGAAGCTGATTTCTTTGAATTTGAGCGATTAAACACTACAAATTTAAGGCTTATAAGCCAGATTCATAGTCCGCACTTGATAAAAGCTGTTCCACATCTGCCATATTGTCTGGCTTGATTTTATAAATCCAGCCTTTGCCATACGGTTCATCATTTACAAAGTCAGGGTCATCGTCTAAATTGCTATTTACTTCAACTACTTCGCCTGAAACAGGGGCGTGAATATCTGAAGCTGTTTTAACAGACTCAACCACACCTGCTTGTTCACCCGCAATTACTTTTTGACCAACTTCAGGTGCTTCTACATAGACCAAATCGCCTAAAGCATCTTGTGCGTGGTCTGAAATGCCTGTGACGACCAAATCACCTTCAATACGCACCCATTCATGTGTTCTTGCATATTTTAATTCCGCTGGGTGATTCATTTGATAACTCCTTAAATTGTATCGAATCTTTTTGCCATGTTTTATACATGCTTTTTGCTAAAAACAAAAGTTTATAAATACGGATCTTTACGCCAATTGCTCGGACTGCGTCCACTCCAGCGTTTAAAAGCACGACTAAAATTTGCCACATCGCTATAACCCAATTCATCGGCAATTTGTTCTAGCGTGTAGTCTGTACGGGAAAGCAGGGAAGTTGCATGCCGATAACGTACTTCATCGACCAAGTTTGAAAATGAAGTACCTTCTGCAGCCAGTTGACGTTTGAGTGTGCGGTCGGACATGTGTAGATAGTCGGCAACATTTTCAATGCTTAAATAATGCTGTTCTGCGTGGGTTAAAATATCACGTACTCGCATAGAAATGCGGCGACGTTCACCTAAAGCAGAAAGTTCGGCTTCACATTGATTAATCGCAATTTGACTGGCAATAGGATCGGCATTAATCATTTTTAAGCCTAGATATTGCTTGTCAAAACTTAAACCTAAATACGGCTGATCAAAACGGAATTGATGATAAGGAAATTTCGAAAAATACTGATCAAAACCTGCAGGTTTAGGAAAGTCAAAATCGACTTCACCTGTAAAGTGTTCGGTACCTGTCATGGCTTTACTCATGGTAATCATGCCAATAATTAAAGCGATGGCAATTTCTGTGCGTAAAGGTTCCATGTGAATATCACACTGCAATTGCAGACTGGCTTTTTCACCAAAAGTTGAGAAAAACAATTGTAAAAAGGGCATACGCAGTTGAATAAAACGATTGGCTAAAATCAACGCATCACTAATTTCATGCGCAGTCATAATCGCATAGCCAATAAAGCCATGAATGGAAATGCGCATTTGCGTACCAAGATGATAACCGAGCGTCGATTCGCCTGTAAGTTTTAAAGCATGTTTAACCAACTCATTGGCAATAGGTGTAGGAATACGACATTCTGGGTCTGCCAACATTTCGCTATTGAGTTGAAATGGTGCAAATAAGGTATCTGCGTTATAACCCCAACGGGATACAACATCCAAAACCAATAAGCCATAAACCCCTGGAACACCTTGTTCCTGACGTGCTGATATTGTTTTCATGCATGTTCCATTGCATTTGCTAATTTTATTTTAATTTGCCTTAGCGACTGTCATCTATGCATATCTTAGTTTGCCAAACGGCGACATAAGAACGTAGATGACATATTGCATCTTGGCATGAAAATTAAAGAAATTCTATGGAAATTGTTAGACAAAACAGGCTTTGACTATATGCGATAAATCTGCATTTCATCAAAGCCTGAGTTACAGCAAAGTTGCTGGAGATGCTAATTTTTATCAGTCGATGGTTTTACGATTTTATCTTGTTCAATTAAAAAACCACCTGTTTGACGCTGCCAAAGTTGTGCATAAATTCCGTTCATAGCCACCAGTTCATCATGCGTACCTTGTTCTGCAATACGTCCTTGATCGAGCACAATTAAACGATCCATTTGTGCAATGGTAGATAGTCTGTGTGCAATCGCAATTACAGTTTTACCTTGCATGAGTTCATCGAGGCTCGATTGAATTGCCGCTTCAACTTCAGAATCAAGCGCACTGGTGGCTTCATCTAAAATTAAAATAGGCGCATCTTTTAAGAAAACACGGGCAATGGCAATACGTTGACGTTGTCCGCCTGAAAGTTTAACACCCCGTTCGCCCACGTAGGCTTCATAACCTTTTTTGCCACGTAAATCGGTCAATTGTGGAATAAATTCTTCAGCTTTGGCTTTGCGTACCGCTTCAAACATTTCTGCATCAGTCGCGTCAGGGCGACCATATTTAATATTTTCAGCCACAGTACGGTGTAATAGCGAAGTATCTTGAGTCACAAGTGCAATATTTTTACGCAAACTGTCTTGGGTCACATCTTCAATATTTTGCCCATCAATCATAATTGAGCCGTGTTTAAGCTCATAAAAATGTAAAAGCAATTGAATTAAGGTCGATTTACCTGCGCCTGAACGTCCCACGATACCAATTTTTTCGCCTGCACGAATATGCAGATTAAACTGATCAATCACGTTTTTACTGTTATAAGCAAAACTGACATCTTTAAACTGAATTTCGCCCTGAGCAACTTGTAATGGTTTTGCATCGGCTTTGTCTTGAATCGCAATTGGACGTCCGAGAGTTTTCATACCATCTTGAATGGTGCCGACATTTTCAAACAGGGCAGAGGTCTGCCACATCATAAACTCGGCAATACTGTTGAGTTTAAGAATCATGGCTGTAGTGGCAGCAATAATCCCCAATTCTGCACGGCCATTTAACCAGAGCCAAATTGCTGTACCTAAAACGCCCACATACAACACCACGCTTAATAAATTGATGCTGATTTCATATTGAGCGCCCAAACGCATTTGTTTATAAACCGTCAACATAAATTCTTGCATCGACGCTTTGGCATATTGGCTTTCGCGACCTGCATGCGCAAATAATTTTACGGTTTGAATATTGGTATAAGCATCGGTCACGCGTCCTGTCATCACCGCACGTGCATCGGCTTGTTCATTAGATACTTTGCTCAAACGCGGAATAAAATAAGCTGCTGCAAGAATAAATAAAGCCAACCATAATAATAACGGCAAAATGAGCATTGGAGAAATTGCGCCCAATACTAGGCTAATCGTAATAAAGTAAATGAATACATAGGCAAGCATATCGCCCAAAATGACCCAAAACTCACGTACTGCTAAGGCGGTTTGCATGACTTTGGCAGAGAGTCTTCCTGCAAAATCATTATGGAAAAAATCCAGACTTTGTTGCAACATTAAATTGTGGAAACGCCAACGCAAACGCATTGGAAAACCACTGTATAACATTTGATGCTTCACAATTGACTGCGCACTGGCAAAAAAGATATTGGCCAATAAAATACAAAACAGCAAAGTAAGGTTCTGCTGATGTTGCGCAAGGAAAGTATCTGGCTGACTTTGACTAAGCCATGTGACTAAATCGCCAATTTTTGCATATAGCAAAGCTTCAAAGCTGGCAGCGCCTGCAGTACATAAAACCAATAACAATAAATATGGACGTACACCTGAAGCTGCTTGCCAAACAAAGGCAAAAAACGTGGTTGGCAAGGGTTCGGTCAAACCTTTATTTGGATAAGGATCTATAAGTTTCTCGAACCACTTGAGCATACGATGTTACCTTGATGACTAAACCTAAATTTAAAGATAGATAAATTTAAGACAGTAAAAACAAAAACTTAGGATAAAGTTAAGAGCATTCCTGTGAATATTTCTTAACTTATAGTGATACAGCTTGTAGGTCTAGTTTACGCCATAACACAGCAAATGTTGAAAATAGAAATATAGATGATTAATTTGCATACAAAATCACGTTATAGATTCACTTTTATACATAAAGCTGCAACACATCAAAAATTATCCATCCACAAAACGCGTATTGGTTCACATTTTTAATGATATTTCATCGAACCAATAGCATATAAACATTTAATTTTAATGAAAAAATTAATTTAAATTCAACATTGATTGCTATAATCACGCCCATTTTTAGCACAACCGTGCTGTAAATTGGTTTTAAGTTGATATTTTTATGATGCGTAATTTTTTAGGTGCAATTGCACTATATTTGGGATTTATTTTTCCTGCTCAAGCCATGCCATTTGATCCATTGATTGGTACATGGAAAGTCATTGATGATCATAAAGGGCATTATGTTGCAGAAATTGTGATTCGTAAGAACTCTAAAACTTCGGAATATAGTGCTGTAATTACTCGAAATTTGTTATCGGTAGGCACAATTCAATTAGAGGTATGCAGTAAATGCCAAGGCAACTTAAAGAATCAGCCCATAAAAGGCATGCAGGCATTAGAAGGCTTGGTAGCAAATTCAAATCCAAAACAATTTTCGCAAGGACAATGGATTAACCCGAAAGATGGTTATGTCTATAAAATTGATGCTCAATTAAATGCGGCGAATAATCAAATGAAAGTATATGGCAAAGCCAAGAGCGCGAATGCGATTAGCACGATGACTTGGAAAAAACTTTAACAGATTGTACGGCGTATTTTTGAAGCTACTTGATTGAAAGATTGAGTAGCTTTTTATCTTTTTGTGAATGATAAGATAAATTGAGACACCGAACACTCAAAATAAACCCATATATATCAATTGCTTAATATATTCATGTTATTCACCAATTAAAATGTCTATGCGATAAACCATTTAAAATGGCCTGTTTTTAACTGCAAGAGTCAAGAACAGGATTTAAATTTCTTTGTTCAATAACAACTTTCTGAGCTTTACGACTCGGCATACTTTTCTTGGCACGGGAACTTTTATTTTGTTTTTCCAACTCTTCATGTTGTTGCTGGATATGGGCCAGAACCGCACCTAATCTTTTATTCTTAACTACTTCATTCTGCTGCAGTCTAGCCAGTTTATTGAAAATACTGTAGTTGATCTTCCGTCCTTCGTGCATGATGGCCACAGTACCATCTGGATACTCTAAAAATGTTATGTATTGCCCAACAAGTTTGTGGTTCAGTGGTGTTGGCTCAAGCATATAAATACACTTGTCATACGTGATAGTCAGATTCTTCGTGACCTTACGCGGTTCCTGCCAGGTAAAAATATCCTCTAGCTCAGCATCAGATTCCGTTAAAGGTCGATGCAAGTTCTTCGAGTTTCTCGCACACTTGGCAAACTTCTGATTGAACTGCTCAATGAAGCAGGGCAGCCAAGCATTGGCCTCGGTAATTGAGCAGATGCCTTCCAAACGCATTTCCTTGATCAGGCGATCCTGCAGAGTTCTGTTGGCGCGTTCCACACGTCCTTTGGCCTGTGGTGAGTTGGCAAAGATAATATCGATGTTTAATTCGTTGAGAATCCTGCCAAATTGCGTGATCTGGCTGTCTTGCTTGGATTTCTGATTGACTCGAAATACTGAGTGTTTATCGCTATAAAAGGCCAAAGGCTTGCCGTATTGCTCAATGTAGGCTCGGGTTGAAAGCATATAATCAAAGGTCGTTTCGGCCTCACAAAAGCGCAGATGCAACAGCTTTCCAGTGGCATCATCAATATAAACCAACAAGCAGCATTTAGCGTCACGTCCTTCAAACCAATCGTGATATGAGCCATCAATCTGGATTAGCTCACCAAAGCAATCGCGGTTATATCGAGGTTGATATGGACGTTTCTGGCGCTTGGATCGCGGAATCCAGAGACCATTTGCAGTCATCCAGCGCCGAAGCGTTTCTACAGGGATATTCAGGTCAAACATGCTGTTGAGCTTCTCATGCGCCAAGGTGGGACCAAAGCCCAGCAGATGTTCAGAAATAATGGAAAGGCACTTTGATTTTAACAAGTCATCATGACGACGATGACCCGGTTGACCACGACTGGCATGTGCCAGACCTGAAACACCGTCTTGATTGAGCTTGTGCAATAATCGAGTAATTTGGCGTGTTGAAAGATTCAGAATTTCTGCAGCACGGACTTGTGTAATACGTTGATCTCGAACATCTTGCAGGACTGCAAGACGTTGTATTTCCTTGTCAGACATAGTGATCAGCATCTCAAGTTTATATCCAGTCCATGATGTTGATGCGCATCATAGACCAGACATTTTTATTGGTGAGAATACAGACACTTTAAATGGTTTCTAACAGACTGATTGCGTATAATGTACGTTATGTTAAATAAATAACACCTGTCATTTTGTTCATTATTTCTGATGTGGCTTTGATGGCTTAAGTCGTAAAATTGAAATTAGATGTTTTTGTATAGATCCAAGTGTTAAGTCATCATTACGGTTTTACGTACCACACCATTGGCACGTGAAAAAGTTGAAAGCTTATATTTGTATGTCTTACGTCAAAAAGCCAAACAAAAATCGTAGCTATCAAAACTCAGCATAATATTTTATACCAAACAGAAAACTAAACTTATTGAATAGCCAATGATTTTGTAGATACCTTTCAATTAGTGGTAGACTGCCACCACTTTCCTGGCAAAATTTAGTCTATATCCCTATGGTTTATTTAAAAACTTATTTTCTATCTTTACTAGACTGTATGATCAAAATCATACTGGCACTCAACACTGTAAATTTGAGAATGAATCTGTACGTACAGACTCATTCCCTATCTATAAAGATATTAGAAATAGCTACATAGAGTTTATTTCTAGTTTATTCAAATTAGTCGTTCAAATTAGGCTTTACTATGGATGAACAATAATTTTTACAGCCGATTCATTATTATGAATCAACGTTTCAAAGCCTTTAGAAACAAGATCATCTAATGCAATACGTTGGGTAATAAAAGGTTCTAGATTAATCTTACCTTGCTCGACTAAACGGATAGTTTCCTGATGATCATTTACATAAGCAATCGTGCCACGAATATCTAGCTCTTTCATCACCACACTATGTACATTAATTGTGGCAGGATGGCTCCAAATAGAAACGATAACGACTACACCAGTTGGTTTCATTGCTGCAACGAGTGTATCCATGACTTTATTGACACTACTACATTCAAAAGCGACATCTACACCGCGGTCTTCTGTAATTTTCATTACCTCAGCAACTACATCAACCTTAGATGGGTCTAGTACATAATCGGCAACACCCGCTTCTATCGCTTTTTCTTTACGTTTTGCACTCAGTTCAGTAATGATGACCGTGAGACCTTTAGCCTTTAAAATAGCAGATAAAAGTAAGCCTATTGGGCCTGCTCCACCAACCAGTGCGATATCGCCAGCTTTTGCGCCACTTCTGACATAGGCATGATGACCGACAGATAAAGGTTCTATCAATGCTGCTTGGTCTAAAGGAATATCATTTGAAATAGGATGAACCCAACGCCGCTGAACTGCAATTTTTTCAGAAAGACCACCACCGCGTCCGCCTAAACCAATAAAGTTCATATTTTTTGATAAATGATACTTATCATTTGGGCCAGTCGGGACATCATCCGCAATAATATAGGGTTCAACTACGACATGTTGTCCAATTTGGATATCGTCTACACCCTCACCAACTGCATAAACTACGCCTGAAAATTCATGTCCCATTGTTACAGGTGCAGATTCTCCCGAAATTGGATGTGGATGACCACAAGGTGGAATAAAAATAGGGCCTTCCATGAATTCATGTAAATCTGTACCGCAAATACCGCACCATGCAACTTGAATTCCAACTGTGCCTGGAAGTACTTTCGGTTCAGGGATATCTTCAATTCGAATATCCCCTCGATCATAAAAACGAGCTGCTTTCATTGTGTATTCCTTATGTTGATATTAACGGTAAACCATTCCACCATCTGTCAAAATAGACTGACCTGTAATATAGTTTGCATCCTCGCTGGCTAAAAATGCAACTAATGAACCGTACCGGGTTTGTCGGAGACTTTTTTATTTAAGTTAGGCCACCTGACCTAACGGGTTAATCTTATCATAGTACATTGCTTCAAACTCAAAAGGTGATACATAACCCAGTGCACTGTGTAC
>NZ_VPBI01000017.1:0-48444 GCF_013418795.1 Acinetobacter sp. YH12120
CTTATTGCCATTTTCTGATGAATTTCATCTACGACAACGTAAAAAAATTGAAACATTGATAGGATTATTGAAAGAAAAATATCACTTAGTTACGAGTAAACATCGTTCGATTGCTGGTTTTTTAGCAAGCGTATTTTCTTCACTATGTGCGTATCAACTTTGCCAAAAGAATAAGCCTAAAATTCATGTGATTAAATCTTTGGCTTATCCGTAACTGGGGTTATTTTAGGAATTGCTATTACCACTATTTTGGGTTTATTGGGTATTGCTGCAATTATTATTGGTTTTTTTGGTGGTGAAACTTATTTGGTGATTGTGGGTATTTTATTATTGGTTAGTGGTGCACTCACTTTATCGATGTTTAAAAAAAGATTATCCAATCCATTTAAAGATTAATTAACTAAGCACTCAATAAATAAAAAACTCAAGTAAAAATGAATTGCTTTGACACATAAAGTCTTGATTTAGCATATCTAGCCACTAAATTTTATCTACGCATCAGCCGTAAATTTTATTACAATGTTTTTATGAAAGTAATGAAAAATTAGACCTTTAGATACAGTCTAAAAAGGATAGTTATGTTTATAAAAACAAAGGCGCCAACGCATACTTTAATTTTACAGTTATTGCCAATCGTGCAGCAGGCGTGTGAAATTTTAAATCAGGAATTTCAAGATTATTGTTCAGGTGCTGCTTTTGATGTAGAAAAGAAAACCGATGATTCTCCTGTTACGCAAGCCGATTATCGAGTCAATTATTATTTAATGCAGGCTTTGGCAAAAATCTCCAATTTACCTGTGTTGTCCGAAGAAGGTGAGCAAGACCAACGTCAGCAATGGCAGCAATTTTGGTTGCTTGATCCTTTAGATGGCACGAAAGAGTTTTTACATCAACGTCCTGAATTTACCATTAATTTAAGTTTAATTTGTGGTGTGCAAACAACTTTTGCAGTACTTGCAGTACCAGGCGAGCAAACTATTTATTTTTGTCCTGAACAGGGTATGCCATTGAAATATCATATTTTAACTCAGCAATGGTATCTCTATCAGTCTGAACCCACGGTAACATCTTCAGTTCTAAAAATTGGATTAAGCCACAGTAGTCAAAAAAAATCACACTATGCAGACTATTTAAAAAGCTTGGCGCAGTTGACCAATTTTGAAGAACTAAAAGCAGGTAGTGCTTATAAATTCTGCATGATTTTGGAAGATCGTGTCGATATTTACCCACGTTTTCATCCGACTTCTGAGTGGGACACCAGTGCAGGACAATGTTTATTGGAACGAATAGGTGGTGGATTGGTCGATTTTCAGGGGCGGGCATTTTTATATAATCAGCGCGATACATTGTTAAATGGTGGTTTTATCGCCTATAAAAATACGCAGATGAAACAGATTGCCTTACAAGCACTTGGACTTATGGCGAAGTCAGATTGAGCAAAGTGCTGAACATGGTATAGTGTCAAGCAACCAAGTTAAAATTTTGGCTAGATCATGGCATTAGAACTACTCCCTGCAAGTATGCTTAAAGCAATTGATTTATTGCCTGATGCTCAGACGCCTGTGACTTTGTTTACCCGTCATTCTATTCGTGAAATTGTCGTTGGTCAGGGTTTGGCTGGCTATAATTTACAATTGACCGAACAAGGTCGCGATTTAGCCGAAGCATGGGGAGGCTACTTGGTTGGAAATACAGATCGGGTGATTCAACACTGTATTTCAAGTCCTATTCAGCGTTGTGTCGATACGGCTGCTTTAATGATTCGTGGGGCAGATGGCATTACCCTCGAACCCAATACCCATCACATTGAAATTATAGAACAAGGTTTATTGGTGGAACCAGGAAGCTTTGTACTTGATATCAAACAGGCAGGCCCATATTTTCAGAAACAGGGTGCTTTAGGCTTTATTAATAGTTTTGTGAATAATGCCTTGCCCGGCATGAAACATCCGATTCATGGTGTCGTGGATGTCCTTGAGCTGATTTATAACACCCATCCAACCAACCAATACGGACTGAGTTTGGCTGTGAGTCATGATACGATTTTAGCTGCAATTATCGCGGTGATTTCTGGACGTAATGAAGTCACGCAAGCCGATTGGCCAGACATGATGGAAGGTTTATTCGTTTGGTTTGAAGGTGATGAGTTTTTAGAATCCAAGCTAAAATGGATTTGGCGCGGTCAGATTCACACTTTAGATATCTCGCAATTTCGTCAGAAAGTTTAAGCAGAAAATTGAACGCATATTCTAGTGCTATCCATTCAGTACGATAGAATACCGTCTGTCAGAAATTAAAAAAAATAATTCAAATTTTATTCTCTTTTTTTCCTTCATTTTATGCAGTTGTGAGCGCAAACTCGATCAAATATTGTCTATCAATCTGTGTGCTGCTTTAAAAATTCGCTGATTTTTATAAAGAAAAATTAATAAAATTGTGTTGAAAATATAAAGCGATATGAAACTTGAGAATTGCATAATTTTATACATCTATTTAATATAAAAATACAAGCCATTGAAAAATATGTATTTATTTTTATATTTTTTGTCATAAATTGACATTGGGGTGGAATAAATAATGAAAAGTGTGACTCGGTTTTCGCTTAGTCTATTAAGTGTATGTATATTATCATCCATGCTTGCTGCATGTGGTGGTGGTGGCGATGGGGAGGCCGCTGGGAATTCAAATCAAGAAAATCCAACACCATTGGAAATTCCTCAGCAACCACCTGTGGGTAATGTGGCTAATCCTTACCCTGAACCTACACAAGATGTCATCAATCAATCGGCACTTGGGTTTTATGATTACAACGCCAATTCTGAATCACGTGAAGTGCGTAATGATTTAGAAGGTGATTTTCAGGCAATGATTCAATTTGCTCAAGGGCATGTGGTTGATCCGAATGGTAACGAGGCGAAAAAAATGCCACGTTTGACCGCAGAAAAAGAAGCATTATTATTGGTTACACCAAATCAGGGCATGGACAATATCGACACTTTGCAGCTTGAAGTGTATCAAAATGAACGCTTGTTACGTCGTGTTGCTTTACTTGATCCAACCCAGATTCCTGCTTCAGACCAGAGCAATCAAGATGGTCGTGCTGAGGTGTTGTATAGTAAGCGTGCGTGGTCGGCTAAATTAAATTGGGATGAAGTACGTCCCGGTTTAAAGCTGCGTTTGGTCGATTCTAAAAACCGTACTGGTGCACTCGAAGCAGAAAAAATTGATTTTGCCGCACCGGGTGAATTGGTACTCAATAATATTCGTATCGGTCTACTAACTGCACCACCGAAATCGGGCGGGCATTATATGTTATTAGAGCCTGAAAAAGCGGGTACCGATTATTTCCAAACCATTCCTGCGGCACAAATGACCGTGGCAAAATATGATGACATTCAGCTAGATCGAGTGATGGTCGCCAACGGCACGATTTACGATACCCAAAGTGCGGGTGAAGGTGGTGTCTATTCGGGGGACATGCGGGAAAATACTGCAAAATCGACCTTTAGTGTGGGAATTAACTTAGCCAACTGGGGTGTGACCAGTGCCTCTATGCAAAGTCAGCAACAGCCACAACTTACACAAACTGTAATTGCCCATCATGCACGAGGTAAATATACAAATGGTGATCAAACGCATGGTTTAAGTGGCGGTAATGGTATGTTGACCCTGTATGATTCTGTGGGCAACGAGTTCAGCCATGAAATTGGACATCATTATGGTCTAGGGCATTATCCGGGTTCACAAGGTGAAAATATGTTCTGGGCTGCACACCATGCAGACAGCGGTTGGGGCTATATTGCGTATCGTAATAAAATGCGCGGTAACTTAGCGTGGCATACTCGAAACTTGGGTGATGGCAAAAATGGTGTGCCTAACTTCCTGAAACAATATGCTTATAGTTGGGATGCGATGTCAGGTGGTGCAACCAACAGTAGCATTTCGCGTTATACCCATTACACGGGTTACAGTACCCATATTCGGATTCAACCCCACTTTGGGGCGCGACATGTTTGGGATGAAAGCTCACCAAGTGGTTATAAAATTTGGAATAAAGACACACGCCAAATGGAAGTGGTTTATCCAAAAGTACCAAGCTCCAATCAGGTTTGGTACAACAGTGCCGATGGTTACTATTTAAAACCGCGCTTATTTGGTGTGCCTGTAATTACTATTATTGGCGGATATGATCCTGAAACTCAGCAAGGTGTGTTGTATCCTGCTGCACGCAGTAACTGGGGTAATGTTTATAATTTACCTGGGGTAAATCGTGCTGCTGAAAATGCCGCATGTTGGTTAGATGTTCAATATGCCAATCGTAATCAGAACGTGGCATTGGCACCTAACCGTATGACCAGCAATGCCAATAAACTGCATGTCAATTTAGCACTTGCTGAGCAGCCAAAACAGGTGAATTTATACTGTAAAAAAGCCAATCATGCCGAGAAGTTATTATCGACACTGAATATTCCGCAATATAGCGATAGTATTCAACCTGCGGTAAAAATTGGTCGTACACATGGCTATGAAGCTTTAAGAAAAGTTGAAATGCCTGATTTTCAGAAGCAGTTGGAAGCGCAAGCCAGTCAAGCTGTGGTGGCTTTAAAACCTGCTGCACAACTATTGTATGATTCTTATGCAGATTATCGTCAAGAGCTAAGTGCAACTGCACAGCAACAATTACAGCGTTATGAACAACAGCAAAATACGATTTATCGTTTAAACCGCTGGATGAATGTTTATCGTGCCGATTTAGAAAAGACTAAGCCTGAAGCGGAAACAGCATTGCATAATTTTGTGGAGCGATTGGGTTTAGGCAATGAAAATATTGTGGCTGAAGCAACACTAATGAAAAACAGAAATAACTGTTTGAAAGTTGAAACTTTGGCGAGTGGTCAGAAAAATGCTTACATTAGTGGAGCAAGTGGCTGTACAGGCGATGCAACTGAGCAGTGGATTTATGATGGTTTGGGGCGTATTCACAGCAAAGCAGAAATGGATCAGTGCTTAACCAACAACGGCAATGTGGTCTCACTTGCAAGCTGCAGTACATCTAAAGACAGTCAGGTCTGGGAAATGCACACAGCTTCGGGAACGATTCGTCAGGGGAATCAGTGCTTTGATTTAGAGCATGGCTACCTAAAAGAAAACCGCGCGCGTTTAATTCGTTATGGTTGCACAGGTGGTGCGAATCAGCAATGGACGCAATTAAAGGCTAATAACAGTTTGCAACTGGCTTATTTAAGTCCACAAAATTTACGACTGATGCTGAAATAATTCTTCGTCTGAATTATTCATCTTCATTAATTTAAAACACCTTTTGACCAGTTCAGGAGGTGTTTTTTATTTTATGGTGGCAGGTGTATTTGAAGTGATGTAATTGGCGTGCAGAAACTAAAGATTGCTTAATTTGATAAATTATCGAAACAGCAGGCACAAAAAAAGCCCTTAACGGGCTTCTTTTGTTTAACACTTAGTTAGAAGCTAAAGCTTTAACTTGAGCGTTTAAACGGCTCTTATGACGAGCTGCTTTGTTCTTATGGATGATGCCTTTATCAGCCATACGGTCAATTACTGGAACAGCTTTTTTGTAAGCTTCAGTAGCAACCGCATAATCACCTGCAGCAATAGCAGCGATTGTGCGTTTTAAATAAGTACGAACCATAGAACGTAAGCTTGCGTTGTGTTTACGTGCTTTAACGTTTTGACGAGCACGTTTTCTAGCTTGAGCAGAGTTTGCCACTCGTGCACTCCTTGAAATAGATTGGTCTGGGCGGGCTGCAATTACTTCCGAAAACCAACATCAGAAGAATTATCACCAGCCCGTAAACAAGTGCCATATTTTGATGAAACTAGACAGTTAAGTCAAGTCTTGACATGCTTTGACAACATTTTAGCTGCAGAAAAATCAGAAAGAAACAGGTAGATTAGCTTTAAGCCTCAGAGATTGTTTAAAAAATGACAAATTCTATTCAAAATGCAATTGTAATTGGTGGGAATGGTTTAGTTGGGCAGCAATTGGTCAAACAGCTTAATCAGCTGCCTGAATGTAAAAATATCACCGTTGTTTTGCGTAGACCTTGCTCGGAATTAAATCGCTTAGAAAAAGTCCAGACGTTACTCCTCGAAGACTTTTTATTGCTCAATGATGAAGATGTGAGCGGTTATAGTCATGCATTCAGTTGTTTAGGCACAACCTTAAAAAAGGCAGGCTCAAAGCAGGGATTTTATGCTGTGGACTATACCATCAATGCACATTTTGCCGAATTATTGCAGGCGAAGGGTACGCATTACATATTGGTCAGTGCTTTGGGAGCAGAAGCCAAATCAGCCGTATTTTATAATCGTGTCAAAGGTGAGCTAGAACAATATATTGAAAGTTTGGATTTAGACAAAGTATCAATTTTGCGTCCATCTTTATTATTGGGTGAGCGCAACGAACAACGGCGTTTAGAAGATTTAGGACAAAAGCTGTATCTTAAAATATCACGATTTATTCCCGATCATTTTACATATAAGCCAGTAAGTGCTACGCAAGTGGCTCATACTATGGTCGAGGCAGCGCAATCGCAAATTCATAAATTTCAAATTTATGATAATTTACAAATACAAAAAACCAAGTAAAAGGGGAACAACGTGTCTACAGTACCATTCGTAACTTGTGACTTATTAGATGACCATCCAGAACATGACCTTCAAGTGGTGATTCCATCTTTGGATGGTAAATTTTTCAAAAGTTACGGTGCACGTAAAACTTTTGGTGGTCAAATTGTGACTGTAAAATGCTTTGAAGATAACTCACGTGTAAAAGAGTTATTGGCAACCGATGGCACAGGCAAAGTTTTGGTGGTAGATGGTGGGGCATCTATGCGCTGTGCCTTAATGGGTGACTTGATTGCTGAATCCGCAGTGAAAAATCACTGGAATGGCGTGATCATTTACGGCTGTGTACGTGATGTCGATGCAATTGCAGCACTTGATTTAGGCGTACATGCTTTGGCTTCAATTCCACAAAAAAGTAACCGCAAAGGCGTGGGTGAAGTGGATGTGAGTTTGCATTTCGGACAAGTCACTTTTAATTCGGGCGATTATGTCTATGCTGATAACAACGGTATTATTGTGGCAAAAGAAAAGTTGGTCGATTTATAAGCGGTTTGATGGCGCAGTCATCAAATTGCTGAGCACATCACAAGGAAAACAAAATGGTGCATCATCAAATTAAAGTCATTCAGGCAGTGGCATCTATGCTCACCGAAGGTGGACGTGGAGTGAATGGGACAGCATTTCCTAAGCAACCCGAAAAAGCCTTAAAGTTATATGAGTTTGAAGGTTCACCATTTTGCCGTCGTGTACGCGAAGTCATGACCTTGTTAAATTTGGATTATGAGGTTTATCCATGCCCCAAAGGAGGCACAAAATATCGACCTTTGGTGAAACAACTGGGTGGTAAAACTCAGTTTCCATTTTTAATTGATGAAAATACAGGTGATCAGCTCTATGAATCACAGCAGATCATTCATCATTTATTCAAACATTATGGCAAAAGTGGAAAAACGCCAAAAAAATACGCGCATTTTCCTAAAATTCCTTATGTTGCACTTGCAGGCACGTTATTGAATGGTGCACGTGGTGTGTGGATTAACCAGAAAATTGTAGAGCGCGCTGCACCTGAACAACTGATTGAACTGTGGGGTTTTGAGGGAAGTCCTTATACACGTGTAGTACGTGGTGTATTGACTGAACTGGAGTTGCCATTCAAATTTCATAATGTAGCCAAAGAGCGTTGGCAAGATCAAGGCTTGGCAAAATTACGTTTAAAACCGGGTAAATATGTGCCACTGGCAGGTGGTAAGCGTGAGCAGGTATTAAAAGTTATGGGTGATAATATTCAAGTCCCATTTTTAATCGATCCAAATACCCAGACTCAGCTTTTTGAATCGGCCAAGATTGTGAAGTATTTACAGCAAACTTATGGCAAATAAGCTTTAAGTCATTTTTCGATTGTTATAAAAGCATCTTCAAGATGCTTTTTTGCATTTGGCAGGATGCAAAATATGCATCATTATAAATAGCCTAAGCAAAGTGGGGTTGAAACACTGACTTATAACATCAGGGGAGCATAAATCACCCTGATCAGTTGCATCTATTTTAGTGAAGCATTTAAACTCTGCAGCATTCACTTTGATTTCGCCAATTTATAGGTTCAAAATGTTCAGCAAACTTACAGGGTTGTTTAAAAATAAAGCCAATCTCGAAGAAATTGCCTATTTAGAAGCACAGAATATTCAATGGGATGCGGAACAAGGCTATATTGTCGATGGTATTTTGCTTAACGATGTTTTGGCAGAGCGTTTAAATTATTTATCCAACCGCCGTATGCAGCAGTTTGATGATTTGGCACAGCTGTATTCTACAGCTATGATTATCAATGAAAAAATTGATCTGGAAATTGCGCAACAGCGTTTTAACACAATGCTTGGTAATACCGAAGAAAACTTACTGGAATTTAAAGCGATTGTTAAAAAATTGAATGATTATTATCGACAGTTTTTACGTGATCAAAAGTAAAGAGGTGTGTGTATCAAACTTTAAAGCTCGCTGTTTTATAAAATTTTGCAATTAAATACGCTGTAATGGTGGATGAAAAAAATTACGTAAAACCGTCAATTCATCGTGCTAGTATAAGCCTCATGTTGTTTAGACCCTAAAGCTATATACATGTTCCAACACGAAATTTCCCAACTCAATTTAGCACAACTGAAAGCTGGCGAAAAACGCTGGATTGGTAATCTACAAGGTTCTGCCGCAGCATTATTATTTAAAGAAATTGGTCAGCAGAATCAGCATTTATTTGTGATTGTCGCGCGCAATCAACAACATTTGGCGCAGTTAGAAAGCGAATTAGAATTTTACGGGGTAAAACCGACTATTTTCCCCGATTGGGAAATTTTGCCTTATGACCGCTTGTCACCGCATCAAGATATTGTGTCGGAGCGTTTGGCGATTTTATCCAATATGCCGCAGCAAGGTGTATTGTTGGTTTCGGCAACCACTTTGGCACAACGTGTTGCACCAACCTCATGGGTGTTAGGCGAGCATTTCGATATTCGTGTTGGGCAAAAGTTTGCTTTGGAACAACAAAAACAGCGTTTGGTACAAGCAGGCTATCATCTGGTCGATACAGTCTATGATCATGGTGAGTTTGCTGTGCGTGGCAGTATTATGGATATTTATGCTTCGGGACAGGAAGCACCCATCCGTATTGATTTATTTGATGATGAAGTTGAAACCTTAAAGTTTTTTGATCCAGAAACGCAGCGTACCACCCAAAGTTTGCAGAATTTTACGGTTTTACCCGCCAAAGAATTTCCATTAAAAGAAGGTCGTGCGATTTTCCGTGACCGCTATGCAGAAAGTTTCCCAACGGCAAACCCGAAAAAGAACCCTGTGTATCAGGATGTGTTAGAAGGCATTGCATCGCCTGGTTTAGAGTTTTATTTTCCGTTATTCTTCACTCAAGCACAGCTTGAAGGTCAAAATACATTACTTTCATACTTACCAAAGCATTGCATTGTCATTACAGATAAGGCGGTGGATGACTGTTTAACTCAATTTTGGAAAGATGTGCTGTATCGTTATGAGGACAGACGTCATAACATCGACCAGCCGATTTTGCCGCCTGAGCAATTATTCCTACAACCAAATCAATTATTAGAACAACTGAATCAATTTGGACGTGTGATTGCATCGCCCGAAGCTTTTGAGCAAAAAGCAGGTGTAGTGAACTTAAGCACACTTGTACCACCACGTTTGGCGGTTGATCCTAAACAAGAACAACCCTTTCATGCCGTTAAGCAATATATTGATGCGGCCAATCATCCTGTTTTATTGGTGGCAGAAAGTGCAGGTCGTCGTGAAACCTTAAAAGATGCGTTGCGTGCCGCTTTGGGTGAAATTCCACAAGTGGAGAGTTTTGAGGCATTTCAGCAGTCTTTACAAGCCATTGCGATTACCAATGCACCTTTAGATCGCGGCTTGGTCATTCAAGATCAATTGAGTGTAATCTCAGAAAATCAGTTGTATGAACATCGTGTGGTGCAGCGCCGTCGTAAACGTCAGCAGGAAGTTTCTGAAGAGTTTTTAATTCGCAGTTTGACCGAGTTAAGCATTGGTGCACCTGTGGTACATATTGATTATGGCGTAGGGCGTTATGCAGGTTTAATTACTTTAAATATTGATGAGCAAGAGCATGAGTTTTTACAACTTGATTATGCCGATGCTGCAAAAGTGTATGTACCTGTTACCAATTTGCATTTAATCAGCCGTTATAGCGGTGGTGATCCAGACCTTGCGCCTTTGCATAAATTAGGCACAGATGCATGGAATAAAGCCAAACGCAAAGCGTTGGAACAAATTCACGATGTGGCAGCAGAATTACTGCATATTCAGGCACGTCGTCAATCTAAACCGGGTTTTGCTTTTGAGTTGGATCATAGTCTTTATATGCAATTTGCCAGTGGCTTTGCTTATGAAGAAACCCTAGACCAAGCCAATGCAATTGAAGCGACTTTACATGACATGCAACTGGCAAAACCAATGGATCGTTTGGTCTGTGGTGATGTTGGTTTTGGTAAAACCGAAGTCGCCATGCGGGCTGCATTTGTCGCGGTACAGAATAATAAACAAGTCGCGGTATTGGTTCCGACCACATTGTTGGCACAACAGCATTATGAATCTTTTAAAGACCGTTTTGCCGACTGGCCTGTGCGTATTGAAGTCTTATCGCGTTTTGGTTCAAGCAAATCTCATCAAAAAACCATTGAAGATTTAGCTGAAGGCAAAGTCGATATTGTGATTGGGACGCACAAAATTCTGCAAGAAAATATTCAGTTCAAGCAGTTGGGTTTAATGATTGTCGATGAAGAACATCGTTTTGGGGTGCGTGACAAAGAACGTATTAAAGCGCTGCGCGCCGATGTGGATATGCTGACTTTAACCGCAACGCCAATTCCACGTACCTTAAATATGGCATTTAGCGGTATGCGCGATTTATCCATTATTGCCACACCACCTGCACGCCGTTTAGCGGTCAAAACCTTTGTGCAAGAGCATACAGGCGATACGGTGAAAGAAGCCATTTTACGTGAATTGTTACGTGGTGGTCAGGTGTATTTCCTGCATAATGAAGTGGAAACCATTGAGCGTAGTGCTGAAACCATTCGTGAATTGGTACCAGAAGCGCGGGTTGCAGTTGCGCATGGGCAAATGCGCGAGCGTGAATTAGAGCAAGTCATGCAGCAGTTTTATCATAAAGAATATAACGTGTTGGTTTGCTCAACCATTATTGAAACAGGGATTGATGTTCCAAATGCCAATACCATTTTAATTGAACGTGCAGATAAACTCGGATTGGCGCAGTTGCACCAACTACGTGGTCGTGTTGGACGTTCGCATCACCAAGCTTATGCGTATTTGCTGGTACCTTCCATTAAGGGCTTAAAAGGCGATGCTGAAAAACGCTTGGATGCGATTCAGCGTGCCTCAACTTTGGGTGCAGGTTTTATGCTGGCAACCGAAGACTTGGAAATTCGTGGTGCGGGCGAATTACTGGGTGAGCAACAAAGCGGTTCAATGCAAGCTATTGGTTATAGCCTGTATATGGAAATGCTGGAAAAAGCCACCAAAGCCATTCAAAAGGGTAAAACTCCTAACTTCGATGCGCCATTGTCTTTAACTGCGGAAATCAACCTGCACATGCCTGCTTTAATTCCAGATGATTATTTGGGCGATGTGCATCAGCGCTTATTGTTCTACAAACGCATTAGTAATACCGATACTCAAGAAAAGCTTGATCATATTCGTATGGAATTGATTGACCGTTTTGGTATTCCGCCACAAGCAGTGAAACAATTGTTTGCTGTGCACCAACTGCGTTTAAAAGCAGAGCAGTTGGGCATCACTAAAATTGATATTGGTACAAATGGCGGTCATATCGAATTTTCACCAGATACACCTGTGCAAGCCATGAGCATCATTCAAATGATGCAAAAACATCCGACCTATTTCCGTATGGATGGTGGACAGCGTTTAAAAGTGATGGTGATGTTGGAGGAAGCTGAAAAGCGGATTCAATTTATTGCCGATCTATTAAACAGCCTGCTAAAAACTTTGCACAGCTGAGTTTAAAAATGCAAATTGATCCAAATATCATATCGGTAAATTTATGAATATTTTCTAAGAAACCACTGATTCTATAATGAATATTATTCATGATGAATTTGGTTAAAATTGCACTTTATTTACATCGAAACATGATGGGAATCATACTCAGTTCACTAGGGATGTGATAGTATTACCCATCATTACAATTTGCGTCATTTATAAAGATATGTTTAGTTTGCATCCACAACTTGCTCAAGATACTTTTTTTGTAGGCGACTTTCCTCTGTCAACATGTCGTTTAATGAATGATATGCAATTCCCTTGGTTAATTCTAATTCCACGTGTGCCAGGGGTTACAGAACTATACGAATTAAGCCAGGCAGACCAAGAACAATTTTTACGTGAATCTAGCTGGTTATCTAGCCAATTATCACGTGTATTCCGTGCCGATAAAATGAATGTGGCGGCTTTAGGTAATATGGTTCCACAATTGCATTTTCATCATGTCGTGCGTTATCAAAATGATGTGGCTTGGCCTAAACCAGTTTGGGGTACGCCAGCTGTACCATACAGCAATGAAGTTTTGGCTCACATGCGTCAAACCTTGATGCTTGCTCTGCGTGGTCAAGGCGATATGCCATTTGACTGGCGAATGGATTAATTGAAATGAATTGCCACGCAGGATGCGTGGCTTTTTAATCCTAGATCGGAGTAGGCCGCGGTGTTCATGTACAATTGGATGGAAAGAGATCCCAAACAATTCGAATTTCTGCATCGTTTAGTCGGGTATGCAAGTTTATCCCTGATTATGGTGGTCTATCACTACACCTACGCCGATACCAATTATCAAATTTACCTTCCGTTTTTTCTTACTTTTTTATTACTGATAATTCCTAAATTTTCGCGTTGGCTGCAATATAAATATAGTCATCAAGCCAAGCGTAATATCCTGTTTATTATTGATATTGTGGTAGTCGCAGTATGTTTGTCTGCGGTACATCTGAATTTGGTACTTACTTTTGCCGCTTTATTTGCGCTGCTATATACCGCCATTTATATTAAAGTTTCTTTCTTTTTGGTGGCATTGGCATCCTTATTGGCGGTCACAGTTTTTTATTTTTGTAATATTTTTATTTTTGGTTTTAACGAATATTTTGAACAAAGCAGTACCGAACTTACGATTTTAGCCTTTTTATGTATGATCTTTTACTTTGGCATGGGCAGTGCCTATCAGGCACGTCGTATCCGCTATACCACGGCAAAGAAAGACCATTACTACACACAAATGAACCGCTATATGGAATTTGCGAATCAGCTTAGTCGCTATGCACCTTTGCAGTTGTGGCAATCGATTATGAAAGGTGAGTCGGAAGCGAAAATTGAATATAAACGTAAAAAAATGACGATTTTCTTTTCTGATATTCAAGGCTTTACTGAACTTTCTGAAACACTAATTCCAGATGATTTAGCATTCCTGCTCAATGATTATTTAAGCCACATGACCGAAATTGCCAAGCAATATGAAGCGACGGTGGATAAGTTTATGGGTGATGCGATTTTAATTTTCTTTGGTGATCCAAATACGCAAGGTGTTGAACAAGATGCTAAAACTTGTGTAGAGATGGCTATTGCGATGCGTCAGCAAATGAAATTGTTACGCGAACGTTGGGTCAAAATGGGCTATCCGCCTTTACATATTCGTATGGGTATCAGTACAGGATATTGCCACGTTGGGAACTACGGTGCAGCACATCGGATGGCATATACCATTGTTGGGCGTGATGCTAACTTAGCTGCGCGTTTGCAAAGTGCGGCCGAAGTTGATGAAATTTTACTTTCAGATGACACTTATAAACTGATTAAAAATGATTATTTGTGTGCTCCGAAAGCACCGATCTTTTTAAAGGGGATTCAAGGTCCTGTAAAAACTTGGCAAGTGATGGAAAAATATGCGGCCAGCAAGTCGGATTATCAGCGTTGGTTTGACTACGAATATAAAGGTTTTCATTTGTTGCTTAATTTGGATGAAGTGCAGAATTTTGAATATCCTGAGCTAATTACCGTATTAGAAAAAATGATTAAAAGAATTCAAACGCAGCAAAAGCTGACCAACTCACAGGGCATTGTAAAACTTAATCTTGAAGATGAAGTGATTGAACATCCACCTGTTGAAGAAATTGCCAAAACTCATATTCCTGAAAAACACTAAAATTTTTCTTATAATGTAGATCTCGTTTAACTTTTAAATCCTCAAAAATTTTAAATCTAAAGTTGTGCAATAAAAAAACTGCGCCGTAGCGCAGTTTTTTAGAATTAGCATCATTTTATGATTAATGATTTTCTGAAGCATGGTTAATGGTGTATTTTGGAATTTCGACTTCCAAGTCTTCATTGACCACTTTAACCTGACAAGATAAGCGTGAATCAGGCTCTAAACCCCAAGCACGGTCTAATAAGTCAGCTTCAACATCATCCATTTCTTCTAGGCTGTCAAAGCCTTTACGAACAACAACGTGGCAAGTGGTACATGCACAAGACATATCGCAAGCATGTTCAATTTTAATGCCATTTTCAAGTAAGCTTTCGCATAAGTTGGCATTTTGTTCGACTTCAAACTCAGCACCTTCTGGGCAGAATTGCGCATGTGGAAGTACTTTAATACGTGGCATAATCTTTACCTTAAATTAGTTTGAGTTTGACCAGTCGTCGAGTTTAGTGCCTTTAAGTGCTGCATCAATATGTTGATTCATACGAATTGCAGCAAAAGCATCACTGTGTATTTTAAGCTGTTCAACAGCATGTTCAATGGCTTTAATGTCTTGTCCAGTCAATTCGGCTTCCAACTGCGCTTTGGCAGTATTTAAAGCTTCTAATTGTTCTGGGCTTAATAGTTGTACATCTACTTTTAAGGCTTGTTGTAAAGCTTCAAGTTCACGTTGTGCTTCAACTTTGGTTTCATGCAAATGACGCAATTGCTTGTCTTCTTCTGCATATTTGAAACCATCTAGCAGCAAACGCTCGGTATCTGCTTCAGATAAACCATAAGATGGCTTGATGTCGATATTTGCAGTCACACCAGAAGTGGTTTCTTTAGCAGAAACACTGAGCAAGCCATCAGCATCGACTTGGAACGTAACTTCAATGCGTGCCTGACCTGCAGTCATTGGTGGAATACCGTGTAGCACAAAACGACCTAAGCTACGACAATGTTCTACCAAATCACGCTCACCTTGTACCACATGAATCAACATGGCAGTTTGGCCATCTTGATAAGTGGTAAATTCTTGGCGACGTGCTACAGGAATTGCAGTATTGCGTGAAATTAAGCGTTCCACCAAACCGCCCATGGTTTCTAAACCCAAAGACAGTGGGGTAACGTCTAATAGCAACGAACCATCTTTGCTGTTACCAATTAGTTGATTGGCGGTAATTGATGCACCAATTGCAACCACTTCATCTGGGTTAATTGTGCATAATGGTTCTTGATTAAATACTTCACGAACAGCTTTTTGCACGGCATAAGAACGTGTTGAACCACCAACTAAAACTACATTTTGAATGTCATCTAGGTCAAGTTTGGCATCGCGTAATACACGTTTGCATACACTAATGGTTTTATCTAAAGCAACCTGAATAATACTTTCAAAGTTTGCGCGGTCTAATTGCAGCGTGTGCTCTAACAGTTTTAATTCAACACTTTCTGCATTGCTGAGCGCTTCTTTGGCTTTACGTGCAGACACAATAAAGTGTGCATATTCTGCATCATCTAAACTTTCAATATTCAGCTGTTTTTTTGCCCATTTTACAATCAGACGATCTAAGTCATCACCACCTAAAGCAGTGTGGCCGCCTGTGGCTAAAACTTCAAAAACACCTTGAGAGAAACGTAAAATAGAAACGTCAAACGTACCACCGCCCAAGTCGTAAATCACATAGTTACGGTCTTG
This sequence comes from Acinetobacter sp. YH12120, assembly GCF_013418795.1. Taxonomy (NCBI): domain Bacteria; kingdom Pseudomonadati; phylum Pseudomonadota; class Gammaproteobacteria; order Moraxellales; family Moraxellaceae; genus Acinetobacter; species Acinetobacter sp. YH12120. The sequence goes on from NZ_VPBI01000017.1 coordinate 16,110, forward strand.
AGCCAAGTTGGTGTCTTGATCTAAACCGTAGGCAACCGCTGCTGCAGTCGGTTCATTCAATAAACGTAATACTTTTAAACCTGCAAGCTCGGCAGCGTCACGTGTGGCTTGGCGTTGAGCTTCATCAAAATAAGCAGGAACAGTAATCACTGCACCATTTACAGGGTTTTGTAAGCTGGCTTCTGCGCGGTCTTTGAGTTGTTTAAGTAATTCTGCCGAAATTTCAACAGGTGTTTTACGGCCTTGAGCTGTTTCAAAAGCAGGCATTTGATTGTCTTCACCCACTAACGTGTATGGATGTTGAAATTTAATGTCCGCTTTAGAACGACCCATAAAACGCTTGACTGAAACAATCGTGTTTTTAGGGTCTGTAGTAATAAATGGCGCAGCAGCATTGCCATAATGTGTATTTTGCTCTGCATAATGGACGATAGAAGGCAGTAGCACGCGACCTTGCTCATCATGCAAGACTTTGGCTTTACCAGAAAGAACTGTGGCAACCAATGAATGAGTGGTGCCTAAGTCAATGCCAATCGCAATGCGATGTTCATGCGGTGCACTTGATTGACCTGGTTCTGCAATTTGCAAGAGCGCCATTATGTAAAATCCTTTGCCCGTTAAATATTAAAATACAAACTAAAATTAAAAATCATCGTCTAAATCAAAACTGTCATCATCAAGGAAACGATCTTCAGCTTTGTCTAGGTCAGCCATAACTTTCATGAAAAAGCGTAATTTACGCACAGTGTCACGCGCTTCTGCCCAATCTTCTTCGGCATAGTCAATTTTAAATTCACGGACTAAGCCATCAACCCATTGTTGTACTTCAACCTTTAATGACTGTAAGTCATCGGCACAGTTGGCATCATCCAATTGCTCACGAATTTCCAAGGCATCTTGTAAAAATTCAAAGTCATGGATGGATTGATCGAGATGATAATCTTGCTTTTTCAATGAGAGTAAATATGCAGCACGACTGTCTACCGCAGAGAGTTGTTTAAACGCCTGATTAATTTTACTAGATTTAATCAAGGCTTGATCTTTGTCTTCGGCTTTGTCGGGGTGATATTGCTGCTGTAGCTTTAAAAATTCAGCTTTTAAAGTAGCGAAATCAATATCGAGTGCAACAGGAAGATTAAACAACTCAAAATGATTCATGGGAGATGGAATCCGCGATTAGTGTGCAAAATTGGCTGCATAAATGCAATTAAAACAGTGTATTGTACACTGTTTTAAGCTAAAAAGAGGGAGGTGGCGTTATACCGTGAACGATTCACCGCAGCCACATTCACCTTTTTTATTGGGGTTGTTAAACTCGAAACCTTCGTTTAAACCATTTTTGACATAGTCCATTTCCATGCCATCTAGGTAAACTAGGCTTTTCGGATCAACGAAAACTTTAACACCAAACTGTTCAAACATTTGGTCGTGCGTATCGACTTCATCTACAAATTCGAGTACATAAGCCAAACCAGAACAGCCTGAAGTTTTCACACCAACGCGAATACCTTGACCCTTACCGCGATTCTTTAAGTAATTGCTGATATGAGTTGCAGCATTTTCAGTTAAATTGATCATGAAAACTCCGTTTGTTTTTCCACAAAACTTAGCAAATTAAGCTTTGGTCTTTTTGCTGCGATAGTCTTCTACAGCAGCTTTAATTGCATCTTCTGCCAATACAGAGCAGTGTACTTTCACTGGTGGAAGGGCAAGTTCGGTAGCAATATCAATGTTCTTGATCGCTTGTGCTTCATCTAAAGTTTTACCTTTAAGCCACTCAGTAACCAAAGAACTTGAAGCAATGGCAGAACCACAACCATAAGTTTTGAAACGTGCTTCTTCAATCACGCCTTCGTCATTCACTTGAATTTGCAGACGCATTACATCGCCACATGCAGGTGCGCCCACCATACCTGTACCAACGTTTTCAGCATTTTTGTCTAAAACGCCAACATTACGAGGGTTTTCGTAATGATCAATTACTTTATCGCTATAAGCCATGTCGCTTCTCCAAACCTCGGGGTCAGCCTTAATATAAATATGGGGGTGAAATTACCTTTATCAATCTAATGGCTTCCTGTCAAAGCCATTAGATTTGGGATGAATTAGTGTTCAGTCCATTCTACTTTAGAAAGGTCAATCCCTTCTTTATACATATCCCAAAGCGGTGAAAGTTCACGTAACTTTTCAACAGCAGCTTTAGTCACAGTTAGGACATGATCAATATCTTCTTCAGTGGTGTATTTACCAAAACTGAAACGAATTGAGCTGTGTGCAAGTTCGTCTGAAAGACCTAGTGCACGTAATACATAAGATGGCTCTAAAGTCGCTGAAGTACACGCAGAACCTGAAGATACCGCAGCATCTTTAAGAGACATCATTAAAGATTCACCTTCAACAAAGTTGAAGCTGACGTTTAAATAGTTGGCTACGTTTAGTGTTGGGTGACCATTCAGGAAAACTTGTTCCATGGTGTTCAAGCCATTCCAAAGTTTGTCGCGCAATACACGTAAACGGGCTTGTTCAGAAGCCAAGTTTTTGCCTGCAAGTTCAAATGCTTCGCCCATACCTACAATTTGGTGGGTTGCAAGTGTGCCTGAACGCATGCCACGCTCATGACCGCCACCATGCATTTGTGCTTTTAAGCGTACGCGTGGACTGCGGCGTACAAATAGCGCACCAATACCTTTAGGGCCATAGATTTTGTGTGCAGAGAAGCTCATTAAGTCTACTTTTAAGGTAGATAAATCAATTTCTACCTTACCTGCAGCTTGCGCAGCATCAACGTGGAAGAAGATTTTTTTGGCACGGGTGATTTCGCCAATTGCAGCGACATCGGTAATCGTACCAATTTCGTTATTGACCATCATCAACGACACTAAAATTGTGTCTGGACGAATTGCCGCTTCAACCATTTCAGGTGTAATTAAACCTGTTTGTGGTTGTGGCTCTAAGTACGTGATTTCAAAACCTTCAGATTCAAGCTCACGGCAGGTATCTAAAATGGCTTTGTGTTCAATTTTAGAGGTAATAATGTGTTTGCCTTTAGACGAATAGAATTGTGCTACGCCTTTTAGTGCAAGGTTATCTGATTCTGTTGCACCAGAAGTCCACACGATTTCACGTGGGTCTGCTTTGATCAAGTTCGCAACTTGTTCACGTGCATATTCAACTTTTTCTTCTGCTTGCCAGCCATAAGCGTGCGAACGAGAAGCGGCATTACCGAAAGTCCCATCAAAAGTCAGGCACTCCATCATGCGTTCTGCAACTTGAGGATCTACAGGAGTGGTTGCTGCGTAGTCAAGATAAATTGGACGTTTCATGTCAAATACCTGTAACCGATAACAGAGCTGAATCAAACGGTGCTGTGTTCTGGCGAATGGCAACAGTTTGTACGTTGTCACGCGCAACTAAATCAGCAAGTGAGATTTTAGCGAGATAGTCGGCAATATGATGGGAGAGTTCCTGCCATAAGTCGTGAGTCAAGCACATTGCACCATTTTGACAGTTGCCTTTATGGTCGCAACGCGTTGCATCAACAGTTTCGTTTACGGCTTCAATGATTTCTAGCACAGTGATTTCATTTGCACTACGTGCTAAATGGTAACCACCGTTAGCACCGCGAACACTAGACACTAAGCCGTGGCGCTTAAGTTTTGCGAATAACTGCTCAAGATAAGCAACAGAAATAGTTTGACGGGCTGCAATTTCAGCAAGCGTGATCGTTTGTTCAGTTGGCTGCAAAGCTAAATCAAGTAGAGCAGTCACTGCGTAGCGACCGCGAGTTGTTAAGCGCATGATTCGATACACATGATTAGACTAGATATGGGTATTCTATGAATCCCGACTAAATTAGTCAAGTATTTTATTGTGATATTGTGCGCGAGGATTTACGCTGTTTTTCTTGATATTTTAATGCGTTTAAACGATCCATAAATTATACACTAATAACGTAATTAATAGTACTGTTATTACACCAAAGACGATGTTAATGCGCTTTTGACGACGTTCAATCCGACGAATACGGTTTTTATGCTGTTTAAGCTCAACTTGTAGGGTGTTGATCTTAGAGCGTTGTTCATCAATTTTGTCTAAAAGTGGGGCAATGCGCTTTTTAGAACCAATCACTTCTTGTTCTTGCGGTGCTTCTTTCAGCCATTGTTTCCAGTCAGCTAAAACTTTGGGTGCACTAAAATGCAAAATTAGATCACGAAACTCATCTTTAAGGGTAATGTCACCATCTATACGCATGTGTTTAATACTGCGACGATTACCTAAAATAAAGATTTTAAATAAATCTATGAGGGTGGTGCGCACATCTAAATCGACAGCTTGTTCAGGTGCTTTGCTGTCAAATAAGATGCCGTTTGGATTGAATTCCACGTAAATGTCGAAATAAGGAATATAGCTATTAATTTTAATGGTGATTTTCTGGTCGACAAACTTTTTAGCCTGCAAAGCGACCACACGATCATGTTTTAGAATAAAGCTAAAAATTGTTTCCAGCACAATCATGAGCATGGTCAGCAACAAATTTGGATTACTTTGTCTTTGTTGCGAATCACTCATAAAATCAAGTCCCTAAATCTAAAGTTGAATTCCTTGTTTTGCGCTTCGTTGAGAATACATTCTAAGAAGCGCAGCGAATAATCTTGCTTTGTAGAACAGTTTAGCAAAACGATCAAGTATTTAATTTGCTATTATGAAAGCATTTTGTAGGTTTATTACATTTATGTGCGCATAAAATAAGCAGGAGAGAGGTTCATGGAAAAAACGAGGGATAGCGTAGAAGAGCATTTGCTTGAATCAGAAACCACATTGAAAAATAAAGATAAATTACGCTCAGGACGTAAATCATCACTCGATTTTCGTAAATATACCAAGCAAATTTGGCTAGCAGGTTTAGGTGCATTTTCACGCGCAGAAGAAGAAGGCAATAAATTGTTTGACTCTCTGGTCAAGGTGGGTGAGGAATTAGAATCTAAAACTACAGAAATTGCCGATCAAACAGTTGAAAAAGTGTCTGAAAAAGCCAAAGAGTCGGTCATTGATACTAAAGATAAAGTTGAGCGTTTAATTGACCATAGCGTCAATCATTCTTTAAATAGAATTGGCTTGGTGACAGCAAAAGACCTACAACATTTGGAGCAATTGGTACTGCAATTACATGCCAAAGTCGATGCGTTGATTGAAGAAAGTAAACAATTAAAAGAAGATGTTGCGAAAAAGTAATTCTGTGCAAAGGGGGCTTAAAGTATGTTGCTTTATTATACATCGGGTATTTTAGGGCAAAACTGAATAGAGGCTAATAGTTCCATCGTTTTACCATTTATTTTGCATAAAAGCGTGCAGGGAGTATTGCTTTTACCCTCAAAGCATTGCTATAAAGGCGTTACGGTAATTTAAATTAAATCTCTGGACCTTAAATAAACGATATTAAGAGGACGTAATTTTCATGAATAAATCAGAATTAATCGATGCAATTGCAGAGAAAGGGGGGTTGTCTAAGACTGATGCAGGTAAGGCCTTAGACGCAACAATTGCTTCTATTACTGAAGCGCTTAAAGCGGGTGATACTGTAACCCTCGTTGGTTTTGGTACATTTAATGTGAAAGAGCGTGCTGCTCGCACAGGTCGTAACCCACAAACAGGTGCTACACTTGAAATTAAAGCAAGCAAAGTACCAAGCTTTAAAGCGGGTAAAGGTTTAAAAGATTCAGTAGCATAATCTTTTAAAATGCCAAGAAAGCGCGCCAATTGGCGCGTTTTTTATTAATAATGTCAATAAACGGCTTCAACGCATTCATTCGTTGAGGGTTTTCAGTTAAAATCTCGCACAAATAAAATATTGGAATACTTATGGAATCTTTTCGTAAAGTTATTAAGGGTTGGTTGGGCAAAGTTTTGCTCGTCTTGTTCTTGACCCCTTTAGCACTTGTAGGTATTGAAGGATATTTTAGTGGAGGTCAGTCTGAAGACACTGCACAAACAGTCAATGGTCAGCAAATTTCAAAACGAGAATTAGATAATCTGACCAATTCCTTGAAAGAACAATACTTGGCCTATACCAATGGTGATGAAACACTATTGAATCAAAATTATATTCAAAACAAAGCCAAAGATACGTTGGTTGCACGTACCTTGTTATTACAACAAGCTGAGAAATTAGGGATTTCTTTGAGCGATGCACAAATTGAACAAATGATTGCACAGCAACCGAATTTCCAACAAGATGGCAAGTTTTCTGAAAGCTTGTATGCGAACTATCTGCAATCTGTAGGCATGACCAATCAGGCGCTTGTGGCAAATTTACGCCAAGACCATGCGCTAAAAATGCTGAGTGCTAGCTTTACCGATTATGCTTTAGTTAGCCCGTCTGATATTCAGCAAATTGCCAATTTACAAACCCAGCAACGTACTTTGCATTTATCTAGCATTAAGTTAGATGACTACAAGAAAAACATCACCACAAATGCACAAGAGATTGCTGCGTATTATGAACAGCACGCCAATGCCTTTAAACAGGTTGCTAGCGTTGATGTCGATTACATTGTGGTGACTCCAGCCAATATTGCACCTGCAAATACGGCTGTCACTGACGCAGAGTTACAACAGGCTTATCAAAAGTTTGTCGAAACTCAAAAAGGTGCTGCTGTACCGACAGTGAAACATATTTTAATCACCACCGATGCGCGTGATGATGCCGCAGCTAAAAAACTTGCAGAGCAAGCCGCAGCTGAAATTAAGCAAGGTACAAGCTTTACTGCAGCTGCACAAAAGTATTCGGATGATCCTGAGTCTAAAGCCAAAGGTGGTGAGGTTGCAGGTTATGAAGCAGGCGTATTTGGCGATGCCTTTGACAAAGCCGTGGGTAGCTTAAAATCTGGTGAAGTATCACAGCCGATTAAAACTCAATATGGCTATCATGTGATTCAAACAGAAGGTGCTACAGTTCAAGTCCCTGCGTTTGAAACTCAAAAAGCACGTTTAATGGCAGAGTTGCAAAAAGCCAAAACTGAAAATGCGTATACCGATACCATCAACAGCTTAAATGAATTGGTGGTGAGTAGTGATGCTTTAGATGTTGTGGCAGAAGAAGTGAAAACGGCCAAAGTCGAATCTGTTAATGGTTTAACTTTGGCGGCGCAGCATCCTGTTTTAAGCCAGCCATCTGTCAAAGTTAAATTGTTTAATGATGATGTGAAAAATGGCGATCGCAACGCATCGAGTAACATTACTTTAGCCAATGGCGATGTGGTATGGGTGAAAGTGCGTAATTACCATGCCGCAGGTGTGCAAACTTTAGAAGAAGCAACACCCCGCGTAAAAGCTAAACTGATTGAGAAAAAAGCCTTTGATGCAGCGAAAAAAGATATTCAAGCTGCGTTGGATGCCTTTAAAACTCAACCTGCAGCGACCGTTTTGGCGAAAAACCAAATCCGTTTTGAAAATGCAGGCACATTCACCCGTGCAGATGGTTTGTTAAAGCGTGAAATTGAACGTGCTGCATTTAGTGTGCTTGCGCCTAAAGATGGTATGTGGTCAGTAACAACAGCATCTATACCAAATGAATTGGTGGTGGTAGCTGTATCAAATGTAAACGATACTACATCGAATGCTTTAACGCCTGAGCAACTGAAAGAGTTAGCGCAGTTGTATCAACAATTACGTGCTCAACAAGAGCTAGATGACTATACGCAATATTTGAAATCGAAAGCGAAAATCAAATAAGTGATGAACATCTACAAAAAAACCAGCAAATTTGCTGGTTTTTTTGTGCATTTAAAATGATTAGACAAGCAGTTTCAAGATTTATTCAGCGCGAATTTTTAGCTCATAACCTGTGTATTTACGAATGTTGATGACACCTGTATCCAAGATTAAGTATTGCCCTTTAATTCCTTGCAGTTTGCCGCGAATGATTGGGGTTTTATCTAAGTTATGTGATTTAATTTTCTCAGGATACTGTTCTACAGGGTACACAAATTCACGCGGAAGTTCCTGATCTAAAAGCTCTACCGTTTCGTTGAATTCAAGGTTTTGACTAAACTCATCACGAATGGTCTGAATTTTAGGTGCAAATTCTTCAATTAGTTGTTCCCGCACTTCAATCAGGTTTAGAGGCTCTGCTTCGCCTTTGAGTAGTTTGCGCCAGTCGGTTTTATCTGCGACTTGTGTACCAAACATAACTTCTAAATGCCCAGATAAACGACGTGAGCCGACTTTCATAATTGGTAAGGCTTGGGTTGCGCCCTGATCTAACCAACGTGTTGGCATTTGACCTAAACGGGTGATTCCCACTTTTAAAGCACTTGAGTTGGCTAAATATACGATGTGCGGTTGAAAGCAGACTTCTTGAGCAAAACTATCTTCACGACAGGTACCTAAATGATAGTGACAGGTCTCAGGCTTCATGATGCACATATCGCAAGATGCTTTGGTTTTAAAACACTTGAAACAATGTCCTTGCGAATAGGATTTTGGTGTTTTCACACCACAAGAAACACAATAAATATTGCCCGTCCATTCCAGTTCAAGTTCTTGCCCAAGCTGAAAAGGCAGGTCAATTTCTGCACGGTCTAGAATAAATTTATATTCAACATTTGCCTTGTGTACCTGTTCATCAGTTACACTATGGTCCTTAAGACCTGCGTGCATTTTATGGCAAATGCCTTGTAGTTCCATAAGAATACTCTCTCGAAAATGAAGGAATGCAGTGATGGCTGAAATGCGTTTAATTCAAGCATTAATTGATGATTTATCTCAACAACAGCCAATTTCTACTGCATTGTGTATAGGGCAAAATATTGAAGCAAGCCCGAAGTATAACAATCAAGCGGCTGATGAGCAGCCAACTATCCAATGGCAGTATTTTAGCGCATTGGTATTTTTAAATCTGCCTTTTACCCAACGTTTTGATTTGGCAGTTGTATTTTTAGATGCTGCCGATTTTGCTGCGCAGACACCACAACACACATCACAAATTTTGGTGAAGCTCCGTGACTTATTGGCAAAGCGTATTGTGGTGATTGCTGCGCATGAAGATGAGCAATTGCTTAGAGCGCTTGGTTTTACGCAATTGATTGAACATCGCTTTGAGCAGCATCATTTGTGCTTATGGCAATTTAATATTTTGACTTATAAGCACGTGCCTGATTGGTTTAATTCTAAGTTTTGGGCAAACCCTGAAAATTGGGATAAATTCCGTTGGTAAGTGGTGCATTAAACTCATAAAAACCTAATAATGATAACTGCTTAACAAATTTAGAATATTGTAAAATTTAACAATTTCAAGTGCGCAATTCAGTCAAAACTTCGTATGCTGTCATAAGGGCATTATGAGGAAAATAAAATGACCAATTTAAGCAATATTGTTGAAATTTTAGCAAAGCAGGCATTGGGCGCGAATCAGCAATCTAATCAATCTCAAGGTGGATTGGGTGGTATTTTAGGTTCGGTTTTGGGGCAACTTGGTGGTAATAACCAACAATCTGCGCAAGGCGGCTTGGGTGGCATTCTTGGTTCGGTACTAGGTCAGTTAGGTGGGCAACAACAGCGTTCTGCTACAGGTGCTTCAGGTACACAAAGTTTATTGATTGCAGTTTTGCCTTTGGTGTTGGCATGGATTCAAAAACAGGGTGGCTTGCAAGGTGCTTTGGATAAACTCAAAGGACAAGGCTTAACCAGTCAGGTGGATGATTGGGTGTCTACAGGCCCAGGTGAAAATGCGCATGTAGGTACTGAACAAGTACAAAGTTTATTTGATGATGCCGATGTAGAGCAGGTCGCACAGCAAACTCAGGCGCCAAAGCAAGATATTTATAATGCGATTTCTACAGTATTGCCGCAAATTATTGATTCATTGACACCACAAGGTGAGCAAACTAGCAAACAAGAAGCCAATGATGATATTCAACAAGTGATGAATTTAGTGTCTGGATTTTTAAAGCGTTAATATTGAAAAATTCAGCTTTGCAAAACTGACTTGAATAAACTAAGCCAGCAAGTTTGTTGGCTTAGTTTTTATTTGGTTTTTTAAGTATGCAAAAAACACGCCGAAGCGTGTTTTTATGTTTTAAGTTTGGTTCAGACTTAGAAGTCGTAACGGAAACCTAAAGAAAGAGCTGTTGAGTTTTCGTCTTTAGCACCTTTTACGGAGTTACCAAAGCTACGACCTTCTTTCCAAGGAGTAAGATCAGCATTTTTATCATTTAACATGGTTGCAAGGTTTGCGTATACACGTACAGCCTTGTCTAAACGATGTTCCACGCCAACTGCTAAAAGTGTAGAGTTTGCATCTTCGGTATCAACGTCACGGTGGAATACCTGACCACGTACATAAGTCTTTGGTGCTACTTTATAGTCTGCCGCTACACCAAATACTTGTGCATCAGCATATTTGGTTGCAGTACCTTCCAAGTCGTGTGTAAGATATTGGTATAAACCACCTAAGTTTAGTTCTGGTGTGATTTTGTATGCTGCTGCGATACGGAATCCATCACGCTCACCCGAGCCAATTGCAGAGTTTTCTTCATAGCGTTCATAAGCAGCTGCAAAGTCAACAGGACCTTCTTTATAAGTTAAAGCCAGATCGTAAGCTTTATTGTCGTCCTGACCTTCTCCGGTCGTTGCATCTTTGGGAATTGAAGTGCTTGGATGTAATGATAAAGCTGCAAGTACGTTAAAACCACCACCGAATTTAGGAGATTTATATTCAACGGTATTTTCATTTCGTTCATCAAACTTATTATCACTAACACGTGTTACGTTACGAATGTCACCAACCATATCACCAAAGAAGTTCACTGGACCACGAGCAACTTTAAATGGGCTGTCAAAACGACCTGCACGTACTTGACCAAAGTCACCTTTTAAACCTACGAAAGTATCACGAGTAGCAAAGTCTACGCTTTTACCATCTTGGCTACCGCTAGCAAAGTTAACTTCTTGTTCAACTTGACCAAAAACAGTCATGCCGTTTTCTAATTTTTGTTCAGCTTTGAAGCCTAAACGTGATGAGTTAGAAGAAAGACCAACTTCGTTATAGTCTTTACCATCATCAAGATAGTCTAAAGATACGTGTGCACGACCATAAACTTTAACATCAGCAGCCATAGCTAATGCTGGTGTTAAGAAGGTTGCCCCAACTGCTAATGCGCAAAGCGTTTTTTTCATGTGTAGCTCCAATACAGACTATTGTTTTTAGTCCTAAACATTGTTCAGAAGTAGGGTAGATCTACTGCTGTTCTCTATTGGTGCTAAGTATTCCTTACAAATGCGACAGTAATATTAAGGAGATATTTCAAAATTATTAAAAAGAACAAATTAGATCAAAAACTTACTTTTATTCGCATTTTTTTAATGATTACATTTTTATTTATAGAAAAATATGTGAAATAAATAACTTAATTGCAAAGGGAAAGACATCTTAGTGTCATAAATGGTGATATAAATGAATGAAGAAAGCTGAATGCAAAAAAATGGAGCAGCTGCTCCATTCATTTTGTATGACACTTTTGAAATATTTAAAGCGCTGCTTTAATTTTTTCCGCTTGGGCTTTAATTTTGTCTTGGTCGCCCATTTGTGCAGCATGTTTCCCAAGCTGATGTACCGACGTCGGAATTAAGTGAAAATGCACGTGGGGGACAGTTTGACCTGCGCTTGTACCTGACAATTGCATTAACACGATACCATCTACACCCAAAGCTTGCTGCATTGCTTTTGCAATTTTTTGCACAATTTGAATGGTATATGCTGCTGCATCTGCAGGTAAGTCCAGTAAAGTCACCGCAGGCGTTTTAGGAATCACAAGAGTGTGACCATCGGCTTGCGGCATGATGTCCATAAACGCAAGAACTTGGTCATCTTCATACACTTTAATTGCAGGAAGTTCGCCACGTAGAATTCTTGCAAAAATATTTTGATCATCGTAAGCCATTATGATTCCTTAAATTCAGCTTTGATATTTCAGAACGGTTATTTACAGTTCAGTTCTTTTTGACGTTCTTTGATTGCGTCAAGACGTTGTTGTTCTTTTTCAGAAAACTTAGGTTTGGTTGTATAGCAGTTGTCATTACCAAAACGTGCTTTAGCTTCTGGGTCTTTGAAGCAGAACCCTTTAGATGCATAAATAACATCGTGGTCATTTTTCAGTTTCTGACATTCTTGTTCAGATGCAAAAGTAGTTGAACTTGCCCCAATTAAAGTTGCAAGGCTTGCAAATACGGCAATGCTAAACTTGTTCATAAGAGTTTCCTCTATTTAATGATGGTGTGACTAGCCACTTAATACACATTATTGGGTTTATGGCTGTATATTCAATGGCGAGTTCTTACTCTAGGGTAATATTACTCCATAATTCATACATTTTCACAGCAGTGGAAAAATCACTGTCTTTTTCTGCGGTTAAATTCGCTGCTTGAATCAGGCTTTGGGTTAAAGCCAATACAGGTGCAGGCAAAGCTGCTTCATGGACTAAATCTAATGCGATACCTGTGTCTTTAGCCAGTAAAGGGAGTGCAAAAGTATTTGGAAAAGCGCGATTCAGTACTCGCTGCGGCAAAATCATTTCCGTTACTGCGCTTTTACCACTTGAAGCATTTATGCATTGCAAGGCCTGATTTAAGTTTACGCCATGTGCTTTTAAGGTGGTAAAACCTTCAGCTGCAGCACACAAACTCACTGCCATTAACATATTATTCACCGCTTTTACGGCAAAGCCAGCACCAGGTTCACCCACATGCTGAATCACTTTACCAAAAGCCTGAATTGCAGGTAGGGCTTTTTCAAAAGCAGCAGCTTTACCGCCAATCATGACTGTTAATGTGGCATTTTCTGCACCAATGGTTTGTCCGCTTACAGGTGCATCTAAAAAGTCGATCTGTTGTGTTTCAAGTTGTTGTACCAATTTTTTAGCACTTTCGGGTACGCCACTGGTGCAATCGACCCAGACTGAACCTGCTTTAAGTTGAACTTGTGCAATCAGGTTTTCAACTTCGGTACTGGTGGGCAAGCAAGAAAAAATAATATCTGCTTGCACCGCTTGAGCCAATTCAACCGCTTGTGTGCCATATTCAGCAGCATGTTGCTCGGCTTTGGCAAAGTTACGATTCCAGACATAGACCGTATCAAAATGTTTAGGTAAATGGGCTGCCATGCGGTAGCCCATTGCGCCTAAGCCAATAAATGCAACAGATTGAATCATGTTTTTGCTCTCTTTATGCAATTTTGCTAGATCGTTGTTCTAACCAAGTGGTCAGTTTAGGCCAGAATTCATTGGCACTTTTTTGACTGGACATTAAACCCAAATGTCCACCTGGAATAAGAGTAAACGTGACATCGGTACTACTTGTCAATTCACATAAAGGTTGAGCAGCTTCAGCAGTGACAATTTGATCGCTATCACCCGCACCGACCAAAAGTGAACAATGAATATTTTTAAGGTCTATCTGATGTTGTTTGAGTTGAATATGACCTTGTTTGAGTGGGTTTTGCAGCCATACATTCAATACCATGTCCTGATTAATCCCACCCGGATAATCAATCATATTATTTAAAAAATTGGCTAAAGTTGCGTTTTCATGCAAGGTTTGTAAGTCGTGCAGATTCGACAGCATCTGTTTATTGCTTTCCAGCCATGCTCTAGGGTCTAAAATCTTAAAACCAATCGCATTGATTAAACCCGGTGTATGAATTAAATGCTTTGGAATTTTTCCTGAATAAAAGGCATGTTGCAATTTGGGATATTTAGAAATCAGTTGATTGGTCAGTTGAAAGAGTTTACCAACCCGCCCCGAAGCATAGCTATCTACAGGGCTACCCAAAACCATCAAGTTTTTAATATGAGTTGTTTGTTGGTCGGCGGTATAAAGCATGGCAAAAATACCCGCCATACTCCAACCATGTAGTGAAATTTGTTCGACTTTGGCGTGTTGTAAAATGAGTTGAATACAATTAGGGATTGCATCCTGAATAAAAGCCATAAAATTTAAATGACAATGTTGATAGGTCAATTGTCCCCAATCAACCAAATACACATCAAAACCGCTATGCTGAAAATGTTTCACTAAAGAGCGATAAGGATATAAGTCATAAATCGACATGGTAATTGCTAAAGGCGCAACAAAAACCAGCGGCTCTTTATATTGCTTATCTGGCGAAGCGTAATAGCGAATCTGCGCATACTTATAACGTGCCACGATGTCGTATGGCGTGGTCTGAGATAAGATCAAATCACGGCTTTTAAATAAGCGAGTGCTGAGGTTTTTAAGCTTTTTTCGGTGCGGATTAAATTTTCTTTGTAGCTGATTCATGAGGTGTTCCATCACACGTGGCGCCGATTTGAATGAAGTCTAAGCGATATTTATACATTTTACCTTGACCTTAAATGCGCTTGGCGCTCAAAATGTTGGCAATTATTTAACAAACAGGTCTTAGGACTAAGTTTAGGGCTGAGCAGTAAAGATGAGTCAACACGACGACATTGAATATCAATTAGATACTTTGGCAATTCGTACCGGACACAACCGTACAATTGAAGGCGAACACAGTGAGCCAATTTTCCTGACTTCATCATTTGTTTGTGAAAATGCTGCCGATGCAGCTGCAAAATTCTCAGGTGAAATTGAAGGCAATACCTATTCACGTTATACCAACCCAACTGTACAGGCTTTTGAAAAACGCTTGGCAGTATTAGATGGTGCAGAACGTGCGGTTGCGACAAGTTCGGGTATGGCGGCCGTTCATGCGATCACTTTGGCTTATCTTAAAGCGGGTGATCATGTAGTCTGTTCACGTGCTGTATTTGGCTCGATCATTTCACTATTTGAAAAATACGTGATGAAGTTTGGTGTCGATGTCACTTTTGTTGATTTAGAAGATTTAGACAGTTGGAAGCAAGCGATTCGTCCAAATACGCGTTTGTTATTTATTGAAACACCATCAAATCCATTGGCTCAGGTGGGTGACTTGCAAGCGATTGCCGATATTGCACATGCACATGGTGCGTTATTTGCGGTAGATAACACTTTCTGTACGCCCGTTTTGCAACAACCACTAAAATTTGGTGCAGACCTTATTATTTATTCATCAACCAAATATATTGATGGTCAGGGGCGTGCTTTGGGTGGTGCGGTTGTTGGTAAAGACAAGTTGGTCGAAGAAATCAACAGCGTTATTCGTACCTTGGGCAATTCATTAAGTCCGTTTAATGCATGGATTTTCTTAAAAGGCTTGGAAACATTAAGCCTGCGTATGAAAGCGCATTGTGCCAGCGCACAAAAACTTGCAGAGTGGCTAGATGCACATCCAAAAGTTGAAAAAGTGTATTATGCAGGCTTGCCGCATCACGCGGGGCATGAGTTGGCGAAAAAGCAACAGTCTGGCTTTGGCGGTGTTGTATCTTTTGTGGTGAAAGGCGAGCGTGAAGGCGCGTGGACTGTGATTGACAACACACGCTTCCTATCTATCACCAGTAATTTGGGCGATGTAAAATCAACCATTACTCATCCTGCAACAACATCGCATGGCAGAATGACCCCAGAAGCCAAACAAGCAGCAGGTATCAGCGAAGGTTTAATTCGTGTTTCTGTTGGCTTGGAAGATATTGATGATATTATTCGCGACATCGAGCGCGGTTTAGACCTCATTTAAAAACTAGGGTCTGTTGGCATTTCATAAATGGCTTGCGTTGTCGCAAACATAGACGAATTGTCAACAGACCCTCAATAGATCATTTGTTCGGAGATTTTTATGAACATTAATATGTTGATGCAGCAAGCGCAGCGCATGCAAAAAGAAGTGGAAAACAACATTAAAAAAGCCAAAGAAGAACTTGCGCAAACTGAAGTGCATGCAGAAGCGGGTGGTGGTTTAGTGAAAGTGACTATGACTTGCCGTAATGTGGTCAAACGCATTGAAATCAATCCTGAATTATTGCAAGACGATGCAGACATGATTGAAGATTTGATTGCCGCTGCAATGAATGATGCTGCCCGTCAAGTTGAAGCAATTGCTGAAGAAAAAATGAAGTCTGCAAACTCAGGCATGGGCTTGCCACCAGGCTTGGCAGGTTTATTCTAAGGAACGGCGTATGTTTAGTGATCGTTTTGATCAACTGGTACAAGCGCTACGCATTTTGCCAAGTGTTGGGCCAAAATCGGCTCAACGCATGGCATTGCACCTGATTATGAAAAATAGAGAAGGTGCAGTCGGTTTGGCTCATGCTTTGAACGAAGCCACTAGCTATATTCATGAATGTTCGATTTGTCACTCATTAACGGAAGATGAAGTCTGCAATATTTGCGCCTCACATGATCGTGATGCACACTTGCTTTGCGTGGTGGAATCTCCAGCCGATGTCATGGCGATTGAGCAAAGCGGCAGCTTCCGTGGTAAATACCATGTTTTAGGTGGGCATTTATCGCCATTAGATGGCATTGGGCCTGACGAAATTGGTATTCCGTATTTGGTTCAGCGTTTAAGTGATGGCAACATTACTGAAGTCATTTTGGCGACCAATGCAACCGTAGAAGGTCAAGCGACAGCACACTATTTGGTAGAAGCAACCAAACATTTGCCTGTGCAGATGACCCGTATTGCGCAAGGTGTGCCGCAAGGTGGTGAACTTGAATATGTCGATAGTCATACTTTAAGTCAGGCGGTGCATAATCGGATGCGAATGAAATAAGCATTTAGGTGCTTATTTCATGTGAATAGTCATTTGATAAATCATCCACAAAAATGATTACTTGCCTTTAAAGCCAATAAAAAATCAAATTAAGATAAAAAAACGATAAAAAATTTAAATTTTCACTGTATCGACTTAGAAATAAGATAAAAATTGAAAATACTGGACATATTTTTATAGCTAAATGCTATTTAATGTTTAAAATGAACCCCTAGAGAATCCTGTTTTACCTGCTCGCTATGTTCCAATTTATTCACCAACAAAAAGACTTTGAAAATGTCTTGGCATTAATGAGCCAAAACAGCATTTATGGTTTAGACACCGAATTTATTAAGGTCGATACTTTATGGCCAAAATTGGGTGTATTCCAAATTAATGTGAATGATCAGGTCTATTTGTTAGATGGCACTTCTTTAAATTTAAGTGCATTTTGGGAAAAACTGTTTCAAGCGCAGCAAAATATTTTTCATGCCTGCGGTGAAGATATTGATTTAATTTATCATTATGCGCAGCAAAAAAACTTAGATAACGTGTTTGATACCCAAGTTGGCATGTCATTTTTAGGGCATGGTTTACAAGTCAGTTATCAAAACGCTTTAAAAACCATGCTCAATGTCGATATTGATAAAGGGCAAACTCGCTCAGACTGGCTTGCACGTCCGTTGTCCGATGAGCAGTTAAATTATGCTGCCAATGATGTGCTGTATCTAATGCAATTGGCAGATAAGGTACAAACCGACTTAAAACAAAATTATTTACTGGATTTTGCACAAGAAGATTGCCGCAATTTAACTCAGGAAATTGGTGAAGAAACACCTTTAGAGTTGTTGTATCAGGATGTGGGCAACTATCGTCATTCACGCCGTCAACTCATGCAATTGCAACAATTGGCCGTTTGGCGTGAGCAAATGGTAAAAGCCTTAAACCAACCACGTAGTTTTATTTTGCGTAATTCTACTATGCTGGACTTGGTCGAGAAAAATCCTAAAAATCAGTTCCAGCTCAGTACTATTAAAGATTTACGTGCGCATATTGTGCGTGAACATGGCAAAACTATTTTAGATTTAATTAAATATTTGCCTGATCAATCACAATGGCCATTACGTATGGCGCGACCAATTCGTCATTCTTCAAAAGAAGTGGGCGAAAATGTAGAACAGGTGATTCAACGTGCCGTACAGGAAACTCAAATTCCAAAAGAAGTTTTGCTGCGTAAAAAATGGCTCAATGCGCTTTATCAGCATGTGGTATTTCATAACGATGAGCAAGATTTGCCTAACTATTTGTTAGGTTGGCGTTATGAATTACTCACCAAGCCTTTAATTGAAGTTTTACATGCCGACGAGCGTTATTTGTCTGGTCAGATGAAAGTTGCTGAATAAATCAAACCGATCCACATTTTAAATAAAGCCGTTTTTCACCTGAAAATGGATGAATTTTCACGCCATTCTTTGTTTGAGTGTAAACATAGACCAATGCGTTAATAATGGTTAATGTATCTCGGTTTTTTTTGTTGTATCCTTTGCCTGAGTTTTTAGAGTTTTGTTGTTTATGCACTGTTCAATTTATAAATCGAGCAAAAAAGATGAGATGTATTTATACATCGCCCGTCCTGAGCAAACTGAAGATCAAGCAGAAGCGTTTAACCCGCTAGAGGTTTTACCTGAGCCAATGCGAGTTGCATTTGGTCGTGCGACATTTGTAATGGATTTGCAACTGTCTGAAAGCCGTAAGTTGGCACGTGTGAATGTTTTGCATGTCATGGATTCTATTCAAACACGTGGCTTCTTTATTCAAGTGCCACCAGAAGGCTTAATTAACCCAAATGCCGTTGAACCAGAAGGTTTACGTGGTGCTTAAGCTTTATTCAGGAGTTGAGAAATGAATAGTGTGATGACTGGATTGGATTCAATTCCTGAAACTGCAATTGCTGTTTCTGTTTATTTGTTGGGGAGTGCCATTATTTTATGGTGCTGGTACGAAATTGCCAAACGCTTGCCCAATCCGTTAGGTGGTATCACTTGGATTGTGCTGTTTGCAATTTTACTTACCCCAACAGTATCAGAAGGCAGCAATGCAGCACTTGCCCCAGCCATCTTTGGACTTCTTTTTGGTGTTTTAACCAAAGAAACCCCATTGGTTTGGTCTAATTTATCTGCCATTTTATTTGTGATCGGTCTTGGCTTATTGATCGGTTATTTCTGGTCAAGATACTGTCTTAAACAAACGACTTATAAAGCCAAGAAAAATACCTCACCACTGTAACTAAAACAATTAAGGTAAAATCATGTCTGTTGATGCGCAACAATTTTCGGGTACAGATCAGTACATTGCGACTGATAGTTTAAAACTTGCGGTGAAAGCCGCACGTGCTTTGCAAAAACCGCTTTTGGTGAAAGGTGAGCCAGGTACAGGTAAAACCTTATTGGCAGAGCAAGTTGCTAAAAGTTTGGGTTTAAAGTTGATTACATGGCACATTAAATCGACCACCAAAGCGCAGCAAGGTTTATATGAATATGATGCAGTGTCGCGTTTGCGTGACAGCCAACTGGGCGATGACCGTGTGTATGACGTTAAAAACTATATTAAACCCGGGAAATTGTGGGAAGCATTTACCAGCGAAGAACGCTGTGTGTTGTTGATTGATGAAATTGACAAGGCAGATATTGAATTCCCAAATGACCTGCTACATGAACTCGATAAAATGTCGTTTTATGTTTATGAAACAGGCGAAACCATTACGGCAACACAACGTCCAATCGTGATCATCACATCAAATAATGAAAAAGAGCTGCCAGACGCTTTTTTACGTCGTTGTTTCTTCCATTATATTGATTTCCCAGATGAAGCGACCATGCGCGATATTATCGATGTGCATTTCCCGAATATTTCAAGCACATTGGTTTCAGAAGCTTTACAAGTTTTCTTTAAATTGCGCCAAGTTCCGGGCTTAAAAAAACCACCATCTACGTCTGAATTAATTGATTGGTTAAGCCTATTGATGGCAGATGACATGCCGGAAGATATTTTGCGTAATAGCGATAAAAGCAAAGCCATTCCGCCTTTATACGGTGCATTAATCAAAAATGAACAAGATGTGCAATTGCTTGAGCGTTTAGCCTTTATGTCGCGCCGTTAAGGGAGGACAACGCCATGTTCGTGCGCTTGTTTTATACCTTGCGACGTTACGGTGTACCTGTCACCACACGTGAATTGATTGACTTAAATCAGGCGGTGGCATCGGGTCTGGTTTTTGCAGATCAAGATGAATTCTATCAACTTGTTAAAACCGTCATGGTCAAAGATGAGCGTTTTTTTGACAAGTTTGACCGTGCCATGAAAGATTATTTTGATGGCATTTCCACTTTTGATTTAGATGATTTACTGCAGCAAGTTCATCAATTGCCTAAAGACTGGTTCGACTTAGAACTATTAGAAAAACATCTCACGCCAGAACAACGCGAAGAGCTGAAAAAAGCAGGTTCTTTAGAAGAATTGATGAAAATGCTGGAAGAGCGTTTACGCGAGCAGCATAAAAAGCATCAGGGTGGCAACCGTATGATTGGTACGGGCGGTACATCACCGTTTGGTGCTTTTGGTGATCATCCTGAAGGTGTACGCATTGGTGGGCCTGGACGTAAGCGTTCAGCTGTTAAAGTCTGGGAGCAGCGTCAGTATCGAAATTTAGACGATGAACAGATTTTAGGTACACGACAAATGCAATTGGCACTGCGTCGTTTGCGTAAATTTGCCCGTCAAGGTGCAGCTGAAGAATTGGATATTGATGGCACTATCCGAGAAACTGCCAAACAGGGCATTTTAGATGTGCAATTGGTGCCAGAACGTCGTAATCGCGTCAAAGTGTTGATGTTGTTTGATGTGGGTGGCTCGATGGATGCACACATCGCCCAATGTGAAAAACTGTTTAGTGCGGCCAAAACTGAGTTTAAAACCCTCGAATATTTTTATTTCCACAACTGTTTATACGACTATGTTTGGAAAGACAATTTACGCCGTAGCAGTACCCGTATGAATACGTGGGATTTATTTAATACCTATGGACGCGACTATCGGGTAATTGTGGTCGGTGATGCGAGTATGGCACCTTATGAGCTGAATTCGATTGGTGGTTCGGTAGAATATATGAATGATGAGGCAGGGCAAGTTTGGTTACAACGTCTGCGTCAGCATTTTGAAAAAACCGCATGGCTGAATCCTGAACAGGAAGGCTATTGGCATTACACACATACCATTGGTTTAATTAAACAAATTTTTGAACATCATATGTATCCAATGACTTTAAAAGGCATTGAAGATATGACTAAATATTTGGCGCGTTAATCGTCATTTTCGTCAATATCACTCAACTTTTGAGTGATTGTTAGGCGAAGACTAAGTAAGTGCAGACACGATAGGCAACGTGAATTTCAATCTGAGGGGATCGATATGGATCATCAAATCAATGGCATCGCATTACCGAATGAAGACGGTTTTTTCGGGCAATATGGCGGGCAGTTTATTCCACCACATTTAAAAGAAGCCATGGATGAAATTAACGTTGCTTATGAGGAAATTCGTAAAACGGCAGAATTTCAGAATGAATTAAAAGATTTGTTTGCTCACTATGTTGGCCGTCCAAGTCCTTTATTCCATGCCAAGCGTTTATCTGAACAGTTAGGTGGTGCGCAAATTTATTTAAAGCGTGAAGATTTAAACCATACTGGTGCACATAAAATTAACCACTGTTTAGGCGAGGCATTACTAGCCAAATATATGGGTAAAACCAAAGTCATTGCAGAAACTGGTGCGGGACAGCACGGGGTAGCCTTGGCGACGGCATGTGCGCTAGTGGGAATTCCGTGTGAAATTCACATGGGACAGGTGGATATTGAAAAAGAACACCCGAATGTGGTGAAAATGAAAATTCTAGGTGCCAACCTGATTTCAGTGACCCGCGGTACAGCCACTTTAAAAGATGCAGTGGACAGCGCTTTTGAAGAATATTTAAAAGACCCAAAAAACTTTATTTATGCGATTGGTTCTGTGGTTGGGCCACACCCATTTCCAAAAATGGTGCGTGATTTCCAATCTATTATAGGTGATGAAATTAAAATGCAAAGCCAAGAACGCTTTGGAGTAAATCCAGATTATATCGTGGCATGTGTGGGCGGTGGTTCAAACGCAGTGGGTGCATTTACCGCATTCTTAAATGACCCAGAAGTTAAGCTTGTGGGTGTAGAACCTGCAGGTCATGGTTTAGATACAGATCAGCACTCTGCAACCTTAACTTTGGGTAAACCGGGTCAATTACACGGTATGGCGTGTTATGTGCTTGAAGATGAACAAGGCGAGCCATTGCCAGTACATTCAATTGCTTCAGGTTTGGATTATCCGGGTGTGGGGCCGCAGCATAGCTTCTTAAAAGACATTGGTCGCGTGGAGTATTCAACGGCAACTGACCAAGAATGTTTAGATGCCTTTATGACGTTGTCACGTGTAGAGGGTATTGTACCTGCTTTGGAAAGCTCACATGCGGTGGCGTGGGCATTACGTGAAGCACCAAAAATGGCAAAAAACGTGAAAATTGTGGTTAATCTTTCAGGTCGTGGTGATAAAGATTCAGACTATGTAGCAGAAAAATTAGGTTTGAATTAATTCTACTGAATATGAAAAACCGCCTAAATGTGTAAGTTTAGGCGGTTTTTTTGTTTATCTTTACTTTATATTTTGCAGGTTTTATAAAACAGTGACTTAGCTTGCAATATATTGTTGTAACTGCTCGATCAGTTTGCGTTGATCATCCATAGTCGCTTTCACCAAGTCACCAATCGACACTAAACCTACCAACTGCTCACCTTCAAGTACAGGTAAGTGACGTAAATGATGGTCAGTAATTAAGTTTAAGCATTCTTTCACACTGGTGTTTTTGGTCACGGTCAGTACTTTAGCAGTCATAATTTCACTAACCGTTGTGCTTTTAGAAGTTCGTTCCATCAAAATAACTTTACGGGTGTAATCACGCTCAGACAGAATACCAACCACATGATTGTTTTGATCGGTAACCACCAACGCACCAATGCCTTTTTCAGCCATTAAACTAATTGCTTCTAAAACCGTTGCTTCTGGGCGAATTGTGTAAATTTCGTGATGTGCTTTATCTTGTAAAACGTGAGTTACCTTGGTCATATTCTGTGTCCTGATTTGTTGTTTATTGTTTGACTTTTAAAGTAACGTGAATTGTAAAAATTGCAAATACTTTAGAGTCACGATTGTTGATTTTTACGTCAATTCTATTCAGTTTTTATTTAAGCAATATTTAACGCAGGTTCATTAAAAAAGAAATGCTTCATTTGTGAAGTGGTCAGTTTAATTTTTTGACTTGACGAACCAAACAAGGTTGGTGTGACATTTAAACGGGTGAGCGTTGGTAATAAAAAAGTTTCAAAATCCTGCGCGGAAATTTTACGAGGACTATATTGTGGCCAGTGTTTAGCAGCATATTTATGCGCTTGTACCGCATTTAACCAAAAAGGGAAAATATAATCATCGTGATCTGAACTCATTGCCCAACCTTGATGGAATAAACCCCAAAGTACACCGCAGTACATCATTGATTTTAATAGTGTAACTTTAAGCAGAAAATCCTTTGGTAAAGGGTGGAGTTGGTTAATCTGATTCATAATCAAGCAAGGTTGTAAAATTTGGCTATATTGTAAAAAGAATTGATGAATATACCGTTTAAGCTTTGCTTAAAATCGTAAACAAATATGTATTTATGGTTGGAGCATCTAAAAAAAGGGTCAAAAAAAACGCCACCTAAGTGACGTTTTATTATGCTTGCATGGTGGCCATGTTTTGCCAGTATTGCGCTTTCAATGAATCACGTTCTACGCGGAAACCTTGATAATACAGTTCTGCTAAGAACATTGCCGCTTTACCATGTCCTGCACGTGCAGCTTCTTCGAGTTGTTTTACCGCGTCTTGGAAGTTCATTTGTGAATGAATCGTGTTTACTGCATTTGCATAAACATGCTCTAAGTCATGGTGAGAGATCGTTTGAATCATATTAAACTCCTTATTGTAATTATGATTACTTATTTAAGCCTACCTTTTAGGCTTCATATCAATTTAACGCTTTATTGTTAAACTAATATTACAATTTGATTGAATTGTCAAATAATTATCGGGGTTAATGAGCATATTTCAAGTTTACATGATTAAACATTGAACAAGTTTAATTTTGATTAAACTAAAGCTCTAAGCATGATAAAAAAGGAGAACAACATGACAAGATCCGTAGACGGATGTGCTTTTGATGTACCTCCATTGACTTCTCAAATTATTGAGTTGGCACATCATCACCGTAAAAAACTAGATGAGGTAATTTTCCGTCGAGATGTTCATTTAGGTGAATACTGCTTGGCGCAACGTAAACGTGTGGCTGACTTTGCTAAAACTTTAGAGCGAAGCGATCGTATAGAGTTTTATCGTAATTATGATGGTGAATTACTCCGTATTGCCGATGAAGATGAACTGCATCCTGCCGAAGCAGAGGGCGGTGTCAGTGTATTTGCTATTTTCTTGGTGCTTGCAGTCATTGCATTGGTTTTATACTTTGCGGTAATTCGTGGCACGATTGGCTAAAGCTAAATCCTTTGTAGAATTTGTAGAAAAAGGCTCAATTTTTACTGTGACGATACAGTAAAATTGAGCTGTTTAACTTGTACATCTCACAAGGGCATCCTACACTAAGGCGATTAGAGGTAGGTCATGCACAACGCAATTCAAAAAACGATTCAATTTATTTCTCAACTGAAACTCGAGCAAATTTATAATATTGTTGTGCTGAGTATCATTTTTATTATTTTAACTTTAGCAAGTGTTGCGCTTTATCGCCCAGTTGGGGTGCAACAATTTCAAAATGTTGAGCGTTTGTCACAACAATCTATGTATGCCAATACCCAAGACATGGCAGTTCATTTACTCAATCAACGTCCGATTCGTTATGTGCATTATTTAAAGTTGATGCAGGCACATCAAATGGAGCAAGATCGGGCTCAACAACTTCCTGCCTTGGTGCAAGAGTAATTTTTTCTGTTGGCATGTTATTCATATTGTGCGGTGTCGGTGTTAAAGATGTTGGTGCGAGTAAATTGTCCTGCAGCATTTTTACCAATGCGGCTTTATCTAAATGTTCGCTCACAATTACTAAAGTTAAACGATCAGGATGCAAATGTTTGCGAATTGCACGTTGCACATCTTCAGCGGTAACTTTTTCCACTCGTTCTGCATAATCACTTAAATAATTTGCAGGAAGTCGATAAAAACCGATGTGCCCAAGCTGGGCATTAATACTGGCATTGCTGCTGTATTGATTCGGAAATGCACGAATTAAACCTGCTTTGGTTTCTTTTAATTGTTCTAAATTCATAGGTTGTTGTACAAACTGAATTAAGCTCTGGTGAGCGACTTGAATACTATCGAGTAACTGATCTTGGCGCGTAGAATAGCCTAAGCTAAACAAACCCGCTGCTTGGGTAAAACGAAACGAACTGCTAACACCGTAAGTGTAGCCACGTTTTACTCGTAATTCTTTCATCAAAATTGAATTGAAACTGCTGCCGCCCAGCATTTTATTGGCAATTTCTAAAGCCAAATAGTCAGGATCATCCCGTGTAGTCGCAAGTTGTGCAATACTGACATGCGCCTGTTGTGACCGGTAGGGAATATGCTGGATGTTGAAACGTGTTGCAGGTGTAGGCTGTGGCAAAGCTGTTGCTGCAACACCTTGGGCAATATGTGCGCTGATGGTATTGGCAAGTTTTTCTGCTTCTTTTAAGGTTAATTTGCCTGTAATGGCAATGTTCATATTTTGCGCGACCAGAAACTGATCTCTAAATTGTTGTAAGTGCTTTGGTTGAATCCGTTTGATGCTGCCATTGGTGCCTGTAATGGGTTCTGAATAGGCATGTTGTCCGTAAATTGCGCGATATAAGCGAATATTCATTAAACGGCTTGGATTTTCTTGCAGTTGTTTTTGCCCAATTTGTGTATTGCTTTGCACACGCTGGATATTAGAACGCTCAAAAGTTGCATGTTTCAGTATTTCCAGCATCATTTTGACGGCAGTTTGCATTTTCTGCGGATCAGACAGTGTTCTTAGCCGTACCACAAACATATCGCGGTACGCCGTGGTACTAAAACGTGCGCCTGTGGTTTCAAAGGCTGCGGCAATTTCCTCTGCCTTATAACGCTTGGTGCCTTCATCAATCAGTTGGGCTGCCATATTGGCAACGCCAAATAAACCTTTTTCAATTTCTGCATCGCGGGCAGAACCTGCATTAAAAGTCAGTTGGATATCAACCATTGGCAAAGCAGGATTTTCGACAAATAAAGTGCGTACGTGTCGATGATTTTTTAATTCATATACCTGTGGAGCGCGAACATCGACCAATTCATTTACGGCATTTAAACTGTGCAGCAAGCTCAAAGATTGTAAAGGCGTACTTACATCTGTTTCAGCAAAATCATGCGCTGCTCTGGTGGCAGTTTCCATCGCAAAGCCAGCAGAACATAGGCTAAAACTAGTGCTTAAAATAAGCGTGCTGAATAGATGTTTTTTCATGAAAATCACAGTTTAAGGTGTTGTGCTTTGAGGTAATAAATACAAGGTGCTAAGTCTGTCTTTGTTAAAGTAACTTTGCGCAACACGTTGCAGATCCTGGGCAGTAATCGCTTGGAAGTGTTGTGGTAAAACATCGATTAAACGGTGACTGAATCCATTGACTTCCAAATTGCCAATGGTTCGGGCTTGTCCTGCCAAATCATCCTGACTATAAATCCAATTGGCCACAAATTGAGTCACCACGCGCTCAATTTCACTTGAATTGACCAAATCCTGTTTTAGCGTATCCACTTCGTTTTGAATCGCGACCTGTGCTTCGCTTAACGTTACACCTGCTGCAGGCAATGCTGAAATACTAAACAAACTATCCCCACGTTGATACGGGTCATAACTGACACTGACTGAGCTAAGAATCTTATTGTTTCTGACCAAGCGCTGTTCTAAACGTGAAGTAATTCCACTGTCTAACAGTTGTTTGATGATAGTGAGCGCGAAGGCATTTTGAGGATTTTTAGCTGTTGCCAATGAACCGACATTCCAAGCCATATATAAATTAGGAACTTGCACAGTCGCAGACAATTCCATGTGCCGATAACCTAATTGTTCAAACTCCAACACATCATTGCGCGGTGGCGTAGGTGCTTTCGGAATATCTCCAAAATACTTTTGGACTTGCAACAATGCGGCTTGATGATCTACATCGCCCACAATCACTAGAATAGCATTATTGGGGCGATACCATTTTTTGTACCACGCCTGTACATCTTGCAGCTGAATGCTTTGCAAGTTTTTCATGTGCCCAATAATGGGTTGGCGATAATGACTGGTTGGGTAGGCAATCCATTTAAAGCGTTCAAAAGCCAAAGCCCGTGGATTATCATCGGTACGTTGCCGCCGTTCTTCCATTACCACCTTAATTTCAGGCTCAAAGTCTTGTTGGCGAAGTAACAAATTACTCATTCTGTCGGCTTCCAACTCTAAAGCCAGTGGGAAATAAGTTTTGGGATAGAGCTGATAATAATTCGTGTAATTGGTAAAGGTTGCTGCATTGACACTGCCACCATAAATACGACTTAAACGGGTAAATTCATCATTCGGCACCTTGGCTGTACCTTTAAACATCATGTGTTCAAGTACGTGCGAAATCCCAAGTGTATTTCCGGACTCATCGCTACTGCCCACTTTGTACCAAATTTGAGTCATCACCATGGGAGAACGATGGTCTTCACGGATAATGACTTTTAAACCATTGTTGAGTGTGGTTTCAAAAGTGTTATTCGCAGCTAAAACTTCAGCATGGCTAATCGAAGCTGTTAAACCCCAAAGCAACGCACAAACAGACTTCATCGAAAATTGGAACATAAGCAAGTGGAGATCAATCGTTATCGGCTTATCTTTCAGAAATTAAAGCGGAAAGGCAAGGATTGCTGTAGGTATTTTTTTGTATGCGGCTATGTGGTTGGAATACGAGGTAAAAGCAATTGGTTTATGTTAGAATCCGATTTTTTAACGCAATGCTTTTCAAGGATTCGGCATGCAACAGCAATCTAATGGGCAAAATAAATTTTTGATTGATGCTGATATCGGAGATGATGATGTCACATTACCGAATTTACCAGCGGTAAATATTCCGATTGTTGAAACAACACCTCTACAACAAGCAGAAACCTCTGAACATGCTGCAGAAACATCATCAGACACGGATGCGCCTGCGAAAGGTGGTTTCTTTAGTCGCATGAAAGAAGGGTTAACCAAAACCCGTAAAAACTTTGCCGATGGCATGGTGAATATTCTGATTGGCGGTAAAGAAATTGATGATGAATTATTAGAAGAAGTCGAAGAACAACTGTTGGTTGCAGATATTGGTGTAGATGCAACGAAAACCATTATTGCCAATTTGACCGAGCGTACTGCGCGTGGCGACTTAATTTATTCACATTCTTTATATAAGGCTTTGCAAGAAGAATTAGTGGCTTTGCTTGCGCCACGGGTAAAACCTTTACATATTGATGCCAATAAAACCCCTTATGTGATTTTAGTCGTGGGTGTGAATGGTGTAGGTAAAACCACAACCATTGGCAAGTTAGCGAAACGCTTACAAGGCGAAGGTAAAAAAGTCATGTTGGCCGCAGGGGATACTTTCCGTGCTGCAGCGACAGAACAATTGCAGATTTGGGGTGAGCGTAACGATGTTGCCGTTGTTGCACAAGGTCACGGTGCAGACAGTGCTTCTGTTATTTTCGATGCGTTTGAAAGTGCGCGTGCCAAAGGCATTGATGTGTTAATTGCAGATACTGCTGGACGTTTGCATAACAAAAGCAACCTGATGCAAGAATTGACTAAAGTTAAGCGTGTGATGCAAAAAATTGATGCGACTGCACCGCATGAAGTGATGTTGGTTGTGGATGCAGGCACGGGTCAAAATGCCATTAACCAAGTTGAAATGTTTGATGAGGCTGTTGGCTTAACAGGCATCACCATCACTAAACTGGACGGCACTGCAAAAGGCGGCGTGTTATTTAACATTGCAAGCCGTAGCCATGTGCCAATTCGCTTTATTGGTGTGGGTGAAAAAATTGATGATTTACGTCCATTCTCAGCCAAAGCATTTGTTGCAGCACTGTTTGAAACTGAAAAATAAGTTTTGAATTAAGTTTTAAAGCTAAAATGTAAAATGCTGTAAGTTTCACACAAACTTCGCAAAATGCGGAGTTTGTTGTTTTTAGCGGGTTTGAGTGTTGTAAAAAGCAGCAGCTAAAAATACGAATGTGAATAAAAGCACTTTCGTCTATATAGAATAAGAAAAAATATTAGATTGATTTTGATTGGTTTTTTGGGGAAGTCAAAATGACACTGTTAAATAAAATTGGTCATGTGCTTACAGCAGATATCACGAAAGACTTTAAGCTTAAGAAAAAGCCGAACTATGACGCAAATGAACTGACTTTCATCGATCAATTAAAAAAGCGCCGTAGTATTTATGCTTTAGGAAAACGCGTTCATTTTAGCCAAACTTATATGACCGAGCTGATTCAGGAAGCTGTGCGTAGCTGTCCATCGGCACATCATTCACAAAGTACGCGCGTGGTTATTTTATTTTCTGAATCACATAAAAAATTTTGGAATTTAGTACAGGAAGTACAACGTCAGTTTGTACCAGAGCAGGTTTTTGCAGGTACTAAAATGAAAATCGAACAATGTGCAGCAGCTTTTGGCACGGTATTGTTCTATGAAGATCAACAAGTGATTCGTCAATTGCAAAAGAAAATTCCATTTAATGCTGCAGAATTTCCAATTTGGTCGGAGCAAACTTCAGGCATGGCGCAATTTGCAGTGTGGACAGCATTGGCAGATTCAGGCGTGGGTGCATCTTTACAGCATTATAATCCAAACATAGACCGTGCTGTGGCAGAGCATTTTGATATTCCAGATACATGGTTGTTACGTTCACAACTCGTTTTTGGATCAATTGAAGAAGAAGTAACCGAACGGAGTCATGCACACTATCAAAATCAATTTAAAGTCTATGCTTAAATAACAGCATTTGATGAAGATTGGTCAAATCAGCTTATTATTATGTGCTACAAAGAGCGAACCGCAGCATATTTATATTGCAATAGACTGTATCTATAGAATAAAAGGTAATAGGGTCTGTTGACAATTCGTCTATGTTTGCGACTACGCATATTTTTTAGCTGATATAAGGCATGAGGCAGGAAATTTAGTCATTCTAAATGACTGACTCATAACGCAATAGCAGCAAAAAATATGCTCGTCCTTCGCTGCGCCTTGCGCTGCAAACAAAGCAGTGCTTGTTTTTGCTCAGGCTGTGGCTAAAACTTTCTCAGATTGCGTTATGAAACTTGGCAATAGTCTCGCTATTCCCTGCGTTTCATGCCTGATCTGCTCAGTTTTAGCCTACAGCGCAAGCCATTTATGAAATGTCAACAGACCCTAAATGCAGTCACATACATTTGTCACTTTATATAACTATAATCGTTCTATACATAAAACACACTGTCGTATTTTTTGTAATGTTTATGCTGAATAAAAAGCTTAATATCGCTGTATCAATTAATTTATACAAAATTCTGCAGAGGAATTAAAAATGTCATTTTTAAATCAATTAGAAAAACGCCGTTCAATCTATGCACTTGGTAAAAATGTTTCTGTAGATCAGGCAACTATTGAAAGTACAATCAAACAAGCAGTTCGTTTAAGCCCATCTGCATTTAACTCGCAAACTTCACGTGTTGTGACTTTATACGGTGCATCGCATACACAATTTTGGAACATCGTTTTAGAAACTTTACATAAAATGGTTCCTGCAGAAGCATTTGCAAACACTGAAGCAAAAATTAATAGCTTTATTGCAGGTTTTGGTACAGCTTTATTTTTTGAAGATCAAGATGTTGTAAAAGGTCTACAAGAGCAATTCCCGCTATATGCAGACAACTTCCCAGTATGGTCAGAACATTCGACAGGGATTGCACAATTCGCAGCGTGGACAGCTTTATCTGAAATCAATGTGGGTGCATCATTACAGCACTACAATCCAATCGTAGATGAAGAAGTTGCGCAAACTTATGACATTCCTGCAAACTGGAAACTACGTGCACAATTAGTGTTTGGTTCAATTGAAGCACCTGCTGGTGAAAAAACATTTATGGATGATGCAGCACGTTTCAAAAGCTTTAACTAAGCTCTAGCAACACATACTGCACAGACAAAAAAGTAGGATGATGATTCATCCTACTTTTTTGTTTCTGGGGGTAGTGATGTGCCTTACAACTTACTTATTCATGTGCAAATGCCTAAACCCATGAATTGTCATAAAACTGTCATTTATACATTGCATAGTGCAATCAAACTTTAATAAATGATATAGAGTGAAATATGGCATTTAAATTAGGCATAGCAAGTATTGCATTGATGGCTTGTAGTTCAGCATTTTCAGCAGTAACTATTGCAGTACCTGAAGAAATTAAGTTGCTCGCTGTAAATGATCAACAAATTCGTTCAGGTTTATTCAGTTCTGCACAGCAAGTGAAAGTCAATGCGGGTGAAAATGTCATTAACTTGCGTTATCAACAATATTTTGAACATCATAATGGTGCGCACGATATTTTAAAATCAGGCGTCATTACACTCAAAACCCCAATTCTTCAAGATGGCGAAAACTATCGACTCGCTTTGGTAAATCCACCTAAAGACTTCGATGCTGCAAAAGAATTCAAAGATCAACCAAGCGTTGGTTTATATAATCAAAAGAATCAGTTGCTGGTACAACAAACAGGTGCTAAAGCAAACTCAACTGGTTGGTTAGGTGGTAGTTGGCTTAATAAAACTGTAGATACCACTCAAAATAGTGCTGCGGTCAATCAGCCAGCAGCAGTTTATACCGCGGCAGCAGTGTTGCCATCTGAGAAAACCACTTCAGTAACATTGCCTACAGCAAAACAAACACAGGGCAAAGAGCAACAATTGATTCAATTGTGGCAACAAGCCACTAAAGCAGAGCGACAAAAATTCATGTCATGGCTTGCAGAACAAGCCAATTAATGTTGATTTGCAACCAGCTCCATTGAGCTGGTTGTTTTTTGTTATCGCCTTAAAAGGATTTATTTAAAAACCAATCCAGTAACGTGCGAAAAAAAGACAAATTATAAGAAAAGTGTGATAAAAATATGAAATGCGTCTAAAATTTGGGCGGATGGTGCTTTTTTTGAAAAAAAACTAAAAAATATATTGCGTCTATTCAAAAACTGTATAGAATACGCAACACACCAACGCAGTGTTGATTGAATTGGTGCTGTTATTGACGAAATAACAGGAAATCATTAAGAGATTATGAAGAACAACTTGTGTGGATTTTTACTGATTGATTGATCGAAGATATTTCATTGATTGATTGGTTTAAATTACTCGAAGTTTATTTGAGCGAAATTTAAGTCAGAAAATTGATGAGCCAGATTTGGAAGTTTAGATTAAAGCTTCAAAATGATTTTAACTGAAGAGTTTG
>NZ_VPBI01000018.1:0-47443 GCF_013418795.1 Acinetobacter sp. YH12120
AGATTCATGCACGTGTAGCAGTCCTCAACAGATTTACGGAATTAGGTCGACCAGTTACCCAAGTTACGCCTTAAATTTGGCTCAATTAGGGGCGCTTTGCATTTCAAATCTTTGTGCAACAAAGCCGTCGAAAATTGCTGCTGCGATGGCACCACCTGACATCCCACCATCAGTAATGCTGTAAGAGATACATACCCAATTTTCATAATGACCTTCTTGAATCCATAGGTTTCAGTCGATATTTCACCATCAATCGTGTCAAGGTTGATCAGCCTACTTGATACAGCAACCCTCTTAACGTCAACAGTTATGCTCTCTGTTTTTACCTTGCATGAGCGCCCATAGTCTATCTATTATTTTAACCGATCCTTGTAGTAATTCGTTAAACTGTCACGTCTAGCGACTACAGTGGCGCACAAGTCGAATCTGTCTAAAATTATATGCCAACACCTTCTTATTCCTTATTATTCTGGATTTTTCTGCAATTAGGCTGTCTGTCTTTTGGTGGGCCTGCAGCGCATTTGGTGTTTTTCCATCAGCGTTTTGTGCAACAACTCAAATGGCTAGATGAATCCCAGTATTCACAAATTGTCGCACTTGCACAACTCTTACCTGGCCCAACTAGTAGTCAGGTGGGGTTAGCGATTGGTTATTTGCAAAAAGGCTATTGGGGTGCAGTCCTAGCTTGGTTGGGTTTCACCCTACCTTCAGCGTTGTTTATGGCTTTGGTTGCAGTTTTGGGACATCAATATTTAGATGTCCTGTCTTCAAATAGCTTTCACAGTATTCAACTGATCGTATTGGCCGTGGTAGCTTGGGCATTTTGGCAAATGTTGCGCAGTTTTTGTAAAACGGTTTGGCAATATGCCTTAATGTTTGCTTCTGCCCTATTTATTTATCTGGTGCCATTGAGCTTCAATCAAGTTTTGGTGATTCTGATTGCCGCTTGTTTTGGCATTTGGATGGCGAAACACGCAGCACCGACTGCTGCACCAGCATCCACCAATACAACGGCGACAGATACTCATTTTACTGCGGCACATTTACTCAAACATCGTCGTTATGCTGTATTTTGGGCAGTACTTTTTGTTACACCCTTTATTGTGCTGTCAGGTCTAAACTGGCTGCAACCTCAATTACTCTATGCAGCCAATTTAAGTTTCTATCAAGCCGCATCTTTGGTCTTTGGCGGTGGGCATGTCATTTTGCCTTTATTGCATCAAGATTTTGTTAGCACAGGCTTAGTCAGTGCAGAACAGTTCGATTTGGGTTATGCCATGGCGCAATTGGTGCCTGGCCCACTGTTCAGCTTTGCAACATATTTGGGCAGTTTGATTCCAATGACAGAATCTATGCTGCTGAATGCGACTTTAGCCACGTTGGCGATTTTTCTGCCGTCTTTCTTTTTGGTATTTGCGACCTTGCCTTATTGGTCTTGGTTAATGCAGCAAGCCTATATCCGTCATGCGGTAACAGGTATTAATGCAGCGGTAGTCGGATTGCTTCTGTATATGGTGCTCGAAATGGCACAGCGTCATATTTTGAGTATTGTTGATCTGCTGTTTATTGTTTTGGTGATTGGATTATTAAAATCCAAACTACCTGTTTGGCTCAGTTTAATTGGTAGTTTCCTGGTCTATACAGCATTCTTGCATTTCATGGCTTAAATGAAAAATGCTACAGATCAAATAAAAATGCCAGTTCAATTGAACTGGCATTTTTTGTGGATGACTGAATCAAGCCTGAATGCTTTGGAGCTTAGCCACCAAAGAATTTTAGAATAGATTGAATCACCGCAACGTTAATTAAATCGACAAAGAATGCACCACACAGCGGCACAATCAAGAACGCTTTATAAGATGGACCATACATATTGGTAATGGCCTGCATATTGGCGACTGCTGTTGGCGTTGCCCCCATCCCAAAACCACAGTGTCCTGCTGCCAACACGGCTGCATCGTAGTTTTTCCCCATAAGACGGAAGGTCACAAAAGCTGCATATAACGCCATTGTGAGTGCTTGCGCCCCTAAAATCACCATCAACGGACCTGCCAAATCGGCCAATTGCCATAGTTTGAGTGACAACAACGCCATCGCCAAATATAACGATAAAGATGCATTCCCAAACACATCAATCGCACGGTCAAAAATATTAACTTTAAAAATACTTTCTAAGACATTACGCAGAACCACACCGCCCGCCAATGCCCAAACGAAAGTTGGTAATTCAAACATCGTGCCTTTGGCAGCGCCTGTCATAAATTCGGCAAATGCCAAACACGCTGCAAATAAACCTAAAGTAGTAATTGCATTATCTGCTGTAATTAAACGAACCTGATGCGGATATTCAAATGGAATAAACTCATTGGAATCTTGATCCGCAGGCGTATTATCGCGTTTTTCAATTTGTTCGTCGGTACGTGGTACAGCCAATTGATGACGATTGATTAAAGTTTTAGCCAGTGGACCACCAATTAAACCACCAATAATTAAACCAAAGGTCGCACTTGCCATGCCCAGTGCCAAAGCACCTTGAATACCATATTGGGTTTCTAAAATTTCACCCCACGCACCTGCTGTACCATGACCGCCAGTTAAAGTAATCGATCCTGCAATTAAACCAATTAGTGGATCAATACCTAACAATGTTGCAAGACTAATGCCGACAATGTTTTGCAACACAATAAATGTGGAAATTGCAATCAAGAAAATAATTAAACCGATTCCGCCCTGACGCAATTTTGTGAAGTTCGCGCTTAAACCAATCGAGGCGAAGAAAATAAGCATAAAGCTAGTTTGCAATGCGCTACTGGTGGTAATGCTATAACCCCAAAATTGATTCACCAACAATGAAACAATAGCGGCAACCAAACCACCTGCAACAGGTTCAGGAATATTATAGCGTTTTAAAAAATCAATTTTATTGACTAAAAGTCGCCCTAAGAGCAGGACGATGACCGCAGCAATCAGCGTATAAAACGCATTAAAAGTAAATTCCATGGCAATATCCATATAGTGATTGCAGATTATTTTTAATATGATGAAGAGCTGTCTATGCAAACCAAAGCATTTGCATCACTATGACTCTAAATCAACTAAAAAATGCCGCAATACAAAGTATGTAAACAGTATCGTATTTGACTGAAGTTTAAGAGGTATGCATTTCGCTCAGCCAACCCATCCTTTGGTTTCACTCAAGCGTTATCATCTGCGTTTGCCTAGAACAGAAGAAAAGAAAGACAAAAGACAGCATTTTCACTTTCGGGGTGACTTCGAGTGCAAACAACTGAATCGGCTTAACACTGAGAGGTAATCTCATATAAGCTCCAAAATATCTGAGGTAGATAAATACCTTCCGATAAAGATATTCAACCACTTGACAAAAAACAGCAAGATTAAAGGTCGATCATTATGCATTTTTTTTGACAAAAAGCTGCTATTTTCTGCGGTTTTTTCTAAAAATTTTAATGATTGTGTTCAGCTATAAGAGGAAGTTACAACATTCCTTTAAACTGGATAAAATTTAAGTTATTGAGTGAATAACATAAATTTTCAAAATAAAAAACAGAGCTTAAAATTAAGCTCTGTTTTCGATTTTGCTCAAAAGTAGCGACTTAGAAGCTATAACGTGCCATAAAGCCTACGCGGTCATCACTGAATTTATCACCAGCAAATGTTTCACGCTCACCATTGATATATTCAATACCTAAATCGACTGGTTTTACAGGTGAGTAAATGAAGTTGATCCACGCTTGTTGTACTTTCTCGTTAGCACCCGTATTTAAACGCGCATAGTCTGTACCATCATCCGCAAATAAAGCACCATAGGCTAAAGTTGAACGTAGTTGTGGTGAGAACTTATAAGTTGCACCCACTTGTACACCAATCGTTTCATTTTGCTCAATTTCACCATTAACTGTATTTACGTAAAATGCAGAGTTATTACCATATAAGTAGTTGCTGTTGCCCTTAACATAAGAGACATCAGCAGACACTTTTAAAGGTTCTGCAACTTGATAATTCGTACCTACAGCAGCACCCCAACCAGTTTTATCATCATTTGCTGCTTCTGATTTGTAATGTTCAACCAATGCACGTGCAGAAGCTAAACCTTTACCATCAGCAAAACCTTGAGTCACTTTTGCAGTCAATACTGGAGCTCGGTAAGTTACGTCAGAGCTAACAATTTTATCCTCTTTAGCATCATAAATTTGCGAAGAACTATTACCTTCTTCAGCAGAAACAAATAATTCTGTTGCAGGGGCTAATTTATAGTTGTAACGAACTTGCGGTACACGTGTTGTACCACCACCAATATTCGTTGCAAAGTCAATCATTTCTGGTGCATGATTTGACAAGAAGTTCGATGTGGTTTGACCGAATAACCAGTTGTTTAAAGTTAAATAAGCATGACGGATACGCAAGTTGTCAGATCCGCTTGCAAAGTCAACCTCAACTTTACCGCCTACTTTGTTGTCACCAACAGGTGTATTAAAGTCTAAACCTAAGCGGGTGACTTTTGCGGTAGCACGTAATTTGTCACTTGCTTCTTCTTTACTTGTATGTGCTGAGTTAAAGTCATTATCCGCACCTTTAATAATATAGTTTGCATCACCACGGATCGAACCATAAATAGAAACATCTGCACCAGATTTAGACTTTAAACTGCTTAATGCACTTACAGGTGCAGCAGGCTTCGCCTGTTGTACTTGGGCAATTTGAGTTTGCTGCTGTTGTTGTACTTGCTGTTGTTGCTGAATTAATGATTTTAACGCTTCAACTTCTTGACGAAGTTCTTGAATTTGTTGTTGCTCAGTTTTTGCTGCGTGTGCAGTACCTACCATTAAAGTTGTAACAGCAATAGCTAAACCTTTGATCATAAATTGACCGTTGAGTAATTGACTCATTTATCTCTCCAAAATAAAACAACGCTGCATCCGTGCATGATGATTTTGTTCGTCATCTATCGATTTCACATCGAATTATAAAAATGGCTGAAAAATCAAAACACTTTTGCCAAATAGTCCAAGACACCCAAATATTTAAAATATTACAATTTGTGTCATTTATTACAGGCTTAAATCTATCAAGTTATGACGTTTATTAAAATCAGTTTTCCCGAATAAGAAATCACAATTAATCATAATTACAGATTCAAACAATTAAACCATATAAAATTCAACACCTTAAATAGGTTGATTATTCAAGTATTTACACCACCATTAGACTATTGTATATATTTCGGTTCTGCCTAAAAGCCAGATTTTTACGAAAAAAATCACCATTTGAAAAAGTATTGACCTCAACTCAGTCTGGTTGCGGTTGTAAAATATGAAAAACGGCAAACATCCCAAACCCAATAAATAGCAGCATTAATACAGCCATATTCAGCAAAGCACTGCCTGTTAAAAAGTTGAGTAACACTCCACCAATCAAGCCACAAAAGAATTGCACACTGCCCATGACCGCACTGGCTGTTCCTGCACGTGCGCCTTGTTTTGCCATAGCTAGTGCCATGGCATTCGGGCCTGTAAAACCAATCCCAGACACGGCAAGAAATAAACCGACCATCACCAATGCCAAAGGTGCATACCCCAAACTACCTGCAAGCAGTAGAATGACCGCACCACTCAGTTGAATCATGCTGCCCAATTTTAAGCGTTGTAACACACCCAATTTGCCACTGATTTTTTTATTCAGGGTCGAAAACAGCATAATACCAATCGCATTGGCACCAAACACATAAGCAAAAGCTGTTTCACTCAAGCCATATTGATCCATCATGACTGCACTTGAACCGCTGATATAGCAAAACAATGCCCCACCAGTCAGACAGCCTGCCAACATTGGAAAACGAAAATCACGATCTTTTAAAATGGCAAAATATAAGGTCAGTACTTGCTGAAAGTTCAAATTTAAACGACGTTCTTTAGCCAAAGTTTCTTTAAAAAAGAAGTGCACACATAAACAGCAAATAATTCCAACGCAGGTCAGCACTACAAAAATAGCTTGCCAATTCATCCATCTAAGTACCCATGCGCCCAGCGTAGGTGCAATAATGGGCGCAATGGTCATCACAATCATCATGCTCGAAAAAGCTTGAGCGGATGTTTGCAAATCCAAGCGATCACGAATAGCTGCTCGTGCAATTACCACACCCACACAGCCACCCAAAGCCTGCAAAATACGTGCAGCAATCAGTCCCCATTCATTTTGTGCAAACACACACCACATACTGGCGAGTGAAAATAGTGCCAAGCCAAAATATAAAGGCGGCTTACGTCCAATCCGATCACTCAGCGGCCCGTAAATCAGTTGACCCAATGCCAAACCTAAAAAGTAGGCAGGCAAACTGTTTGCGACCATTTGGGTCGATACGCCAAACTCGCTTGCCATAACGGGCAAGGCAGGCAAATACATATCAATCGATAAAGGCCCAAGCGAAGTCAATAACGCCAACAATAAAATCCACGCAGTCGAATATTGCCGCATGTTGGGTTGTTGCGCAGATGGTGGCGTACTGCTTGAACTTGGCAGCGTTTTCGATATGCTCATATTTTATGATGAAATGACAGATGTACAGACAAGCTTACACGCTCCATAGTATGATTTGTTGTGATCAAAGATGAATTTTCACATATTAAGCACTCTAAATATCTCATCTACAGTTACAATGTACGCAACCTTTCATCTCGCAGCATAAATCTCTGTTTAGACAGAAAAGTTTACTTAAAGGAATGATGTTGAAACCTTGGCTGATAAAGCTCAAACAAGCGACCTATAACACCACATTTATGTATAACATCCGCATGCTCATTGCATTTGCGGGAACTGCTTTTGTTCCCTATTTTATGGGGATGCAGCTTGCCACTATTCCTTTAACTTTAGGTGTGCTTGCCGCAGGTTTGAGTGATATTGATGACCGTTTTTCGGTGCGTATTGTCAATCAGCTCTATACCTATATTGGTTTCTTTGTTACCGCCACATCAATTCAGTTTTTATTTCCGCATCCTATTTTATTTGCTACAGGCTTAATCCTGTCGTGTATTGTCTTAATTTTGCTCGGTTCGCTCGGACGACGTTATGCCACCATTTCTTATGGCTGTTTGGTAGTATCGGTCTATTCCATGCTTGGCGTCAACCTATTTGATGACTGGTACATGCAGCCGCTGCTTTTGGTTTCGGGCGCAATTTGGTACGGCTTAATTTCGACCATCAGCTTTTTACTGTTCCCTGTTCGTGCCTTACAAGACAAACTTTCACTCAGTTATTCTTCTTTGGGTGATTTTTTATTTGCCAAATCAAATCTATTTGATGTGGATATGACTGCACCGAGTTATCAACAAAGTATCATTGATTTATCACTTGAAAATGGCAAATTAATTGCGATTTTTAACGACTTAAAAACCGCTTTACTGACCCGTTTAAAAGGTGACCGCGGGCAAAAAGATACCCGACGTAGCTTACAGTATTACTTTGTCGCACAAGACATTCACGAACGTGCCGACTCTGCACATATTGATTATCAAAAACTGGCGAAAATATTTCAGCACAGCGATATTTTATTTCGCTTCCAACGCATTTTGTCGATTCAGGGCAAAGCCTGTAAAGATTTAAGCGAAAGCATTTTGCACCGTAAACCTTATGTGCATAACAAGCGTTTTAAACATGCTTTTGAAAATCTTAAACAGTCTTTAGAAAAACTGCGCAGTGAACAGCAATATGACCAAGTCTGGATTAATGCATTGTTTGCCCTATACCAAAACCTGAAATCTATTGATGCTCAATTGCGTAACCTTGAAACCGAACGCAATATTAAACTGGATAAATCCAAACATATTGAACAGCAACTGAAAGATGATGACTTAAAAAGTTGGGATGATATTGTCATTCGGATTAAGCAGCATTTAACCCCCGAATCGGTTTTGTTCCGCCACGCCATTCGTTTGTCGATTGTGCTGTTGATTGGCTATATTTTTGTGCAAGTCACCAACATTCAATATGGCTACTGGATTTTACTGACCGCCCTGTTTGTGATGCAGCCTAACTTTAACACCACCAAACGGCGTTTACGTTTGCGTATTATTGGGACGTTAGCAGGGATTGTAGTCGGCTACACCATTTTATATTTTGTACCGTCCGTTGAAGGGCAATTACTGGTTTTAGTGATTAGTGGCATGTTGTTCTTTGAATTGCGCAGTAAACAATATGCACAAGCCACTGCCTTTATGACCATTTTGGCGCTGATGAATTTTAACCTAGAAGGTTTGGGCTATGCCGCAGCTGTGCCACGTATGGTCGATACCTTAATTGGTTGTGCGCTAGCATGGTTTGGCGTGAGTTTTATCTTCCCCGATTGGAAATTCCGTCGTTTATCACGCACGATTCGCCGCTCACTCACCGCGCAATGTGGCTATTTGGCAGAAGTGATTGAACAATATAAAAATGGACGCAACAACGGTTTGAATTATCGTGTCGTGCGCCGTGCTGCTCATAATACCGATGCAGAAGTTGCTTCACTGATTTCAACACTCGCCACCGAACCTGATTTTGACCCCAATCAAAAAGCTCAAGCCTTTGAGTTCTTGTGTCTAAATCACACCTTTATTAGCTATATTGCTGCACTTGGTGCGCATCGTGACAAAATTGACGATCAGGAAGTCTTGCAACTGCTCGATCAAGCAATGGACGATATTCAAGGTGCTTTACTGAAAGATGAAACGCCAGATTTAAGTGCACACAACATGTTGCAAACCATTCGTCAGCGTTTAAGCCAAAACAAAGAAGAAGATCAAAAATCATTAATTATTTTGCAGCAATTATCTTTGATGATGAGTATCTTGCAACAATTAAGTCGCTTAAAACAAAGTTTAAGCCACGAACATGATCAGGACGCAACTGAACTGGCGTCTTTATAAATCATTCTGCAAAGGATCTATGTCTACTTTCTCAGCCTTAGCACAATATGAATTCACCGACCTTAGCATGATTTTGCGACAATATACTCACTGCATGACAGCAATTAATGCTAAACTTTTTATAGTTTTAAATTTGTTAGTTTCACTATGACCGCGAAAAGTTTATACGCCTATACCCTACAGCCTGTGATCTACGAAGTTTCTGAAGAAGAACAACGTCACGCACAACTGGTAATTTGGCGCAGTACCAATAAAATTGGCATGAAAGCATGGATTATTATGGGTGTGATTGTTGCCCTTTCCATTTTAGGCATTCTGCTATTAAAAAATTATTCGACAATTTTCTGCTGGGTTGCCATTGTCTGTGTGGTGCTCTACCTGCTGGTGCGTAAATACGGCTTGGAATGGTACGTTAAGCGAAAAATGAATGAATTTCCTGTTCAAGAAATTAAAGGGATTCGTTTAGGCGTACAGCCGCACGGTATCGTGATGCGTCAGCAAATGGGCGCTCAAGAAGGCGTGGGTGCAATTGGCTGGAAAGATGTGTATGAATGGTACAATACCCCTGAGTTTATCTTGATGAACTTCAAAGTAAAAGGTCAGCAAGGTGCTTATATTCTGCCTAAGCGTATGGACAGCAAGAACTTTTCGTTCAACACCATTCGCAAGCATTTGACTGAAGCTGCAGGCGAAGCCAAGCAAATCTAAATATCCCTATTTAAAAATAAACCTCTATCCCCTGTGATGGAGGTTTTTTTTGCTTAAAATTAAAACAATGAACGATAATGAGAATAAATAGCATTTGCATTAACTTCATCTCTGCATTATTCTGCATCACAATTCATACTCAACAACCAACGCTTATGCTGAAGAAAGCCTTTTTCCAAATTCACTGGTTCCTTGGTATTACTGCAGGACTGATCTTGTCACTCATGGGCGTGACAGGTGCGATTTATTCCTACGAACAAGAAATTCTAAAATGGATGAATCCGAACAGTTATCAGGTACAAGTTGAGCAGAAAGCCAAACTAAGCCCTGCAGAAATTTATCAACATTTTCAGCGTACCCAACCTGACTATAAAATTAATAGCATCACCGTTGCAAAAGACCCGG
This sequence comes from Acinetobacter sp. YH12120, assembly GCF_013418795.1. Classification (NCBI taxonomy): domain Bacteria; kingdom Pseudomonadati; phylum Pseudomonadota; class Gammaproteobacteria; order Moraxellales; family Moraxellaceae; genus Acinetobacter; species Acinetobacter sp. YH12120. The sequence continues at coordinate 10,032 of NZ_VPBI01000018.1, forward strand.
CTGCATCTTCAAGCATCAATATTGCGAAAGAAGGTGCAAAACGTGGACAAAATATCCTGATTAATCCTTACTCGGCAGCAGTGTTGCCTGAAATTCGGGGACGTGAATTTTTCCAGTTTATTCAGCAATTACACCGTAATTTAACCGTAGGACCTATTGGTAAGCAAATTACAGCGGCATGTACCCTCATGTTGTTGTTCTTTGTGCTAAGTGGCATTTACCTGCGCTGGCCGAAACGCCATTCATTTAAACAATGGTTTGCACTCAAACCCCAATTAAAAGGACGTAATTTTATTTGGGATTTACATGCGGTAGTCGGCACGTGGGTGGTGATTTTCTATCTAGTTTTGGCATGCACAGGACTATATTGGTCGTATGAATGGTGGCGCAATGGCATGTTTAAAGTCATGGGTGTGGAAAGACCACAAGCGCAATTGCAAGCAGATGGACGCAATAAAACTGTAAATCCAAATGCTCAAGCACTTCATCAGGCTGCGCAAACACAAACTGCAGGACGCCGCGCAAACACTACAAAACCAGCCAAGCAGAATACGCTGGATCAGGCACAAATCAATCTGGCATTGACGAAGGCATGGCAACATTTCCCGCAGCAATTGGGGCAGGATTATTCCAGTATCACTTTTAATGTGCCTAAACACACCAATAGTGAAATTGAAATTAACTTTGTCGATGTCATTCCACAACATGAACGTGCCCGCAATAACGCAACTTTTGATTATCAACAAGCACGTATTACTCAACTTGAATTATATGTAGACAAACGGCTTAATGAAAAAATCATGAGCAGTATGCTGCCTGTGCATCGCGGTAGTTTCTTTGGGCCTGTTTATCAATTTTTAGCCATGCTTTCTGCATTGATGATGCCGCTGTTTTTCGTCACAGGTTGGATGCTGTATTTAAAACGTCGTAAACAAAAGCGTTTGACTCTTGCTGCACGTCAAAACCAGACTCAATTTCAGATCGACCCAAATGCTGCACACTGGCTCATTGTCTATGCCAGCCAAACAGGTACTGCCGAACAATTGGCATGGCGCACCGCTACTAGTCTGCAAGAAGCACATCAGCCTGTCACAGTCAAAGCCCTGCAACATCTCAGCCTTGAAGATCTTAAAAACACCACCCAACTGTTATGTATTGCTAGCACTTATGGCACAGGTGATGCACCCGATTTGACCTCAAGTTTTGTGAAAAAAATCCTACCGCAAACCTGTGACCTGAGTCATTTGCGTTATGCAGTACTGGCTTTAGGTTCACGTGAATATGCAGATCATTACTGCCGTTTTGGACATACGATTGCTGCATGGCTGCAACGTAATCAAGCACATGCCTTGTTCAATACCATTGAAGTAAATAATGCCAATCCTGCAGACATACAGCGTTGGAATCAGGCTTTGGTACAGGTCACACAACTTGACTTACCAAGTATGCATATCGAAAAAACTTTTGATACATGGACCTTACAGCAACGTGACTTGCTAAATCCCAACAGTTTAGGCGCACCCGCCTTCAATATTGAACTGTTAGCACAACATGATGTGCATTGGTCTGCAGGTGATATTGCAGAAATTCAGCCTGAAAACAGCACTGCACGGATTCACGCCTTTTTAAAACAGCATCAACTCGATGCCAATACAATTCTTGCTGATGGTCAGCAAACCTTAGTACAGGCTTTGGCAGATAAAGACCTCACCGCGCCAATTCAGACATTTAAAACTGCGGATGAATTATTGGCACAACTTTCACCCTTGCCTAGTCGTGAATATTCAATTGCCAGTATTCCTTCACAACAGGTTTTAAGACTTGTGGTGCGTCAAAAATTCGATGCTCAAGGCGAGCTTGGCTTAGGTTCAGGTTGGTTAACTGCACATGCTGCACTTGGGCAAAATATCGCATTACGCATTCGCAATAATCCATCTTTCCATTTAATTGATGATGACCGCCCAATTATTTGTATTGGCAACGGTACAGGGCTTGCAGGATTAATGAGCTTATTGCATGCACGTACCCGCCTGAATTACACCCAAAACTGGTTGTTTTTTGGTGAACGTCAGCAAGCGCACGATTACTTTTATCAGCACACCATCGAGGCTTGGCAAAGCACAGGTATGCTACAACGCCTTGATTTGGCCTTTTCCCGTGATCAAGCCGAAAAAGTCTATGTACACCATAAGTTACGCGAACAGGCTGAAGAATTAAAACGCTGGATTGAACAAAATGCCGTGATTTATGTCTGCGGTAGCATTCAAGGCATGGCCAGTGATGTCGACCAAGCCTTAAAAGATATTCTAGGTGAAACTCAACTGGAACAATTACGTCAGCAAGGACGTTATCGCCGAGATGTGTATTAGGATTTGTTGACACTTTTTAAATGGCTTGCGCTGTAGCTCTATAGCTAAAACTTGGCAATTCACCCAAGTTTTATCCATAGCCTCAGCCGAAACATAATTCAGTTGAGGCAAAATTTTTCAGCAGCTTCGGCTATACTGTTTGTACAGCATCACAGTACAATAAAATTATGCAAGGCATGCAAGCAAGTCACGTACAAACACAATTTAGTCTATTTAAAAGAATATTGAGTAGCCTAATTGGATTAATTTTAGTATTGGATGGTGCCTATCTCATCAGCTTAAAGAAAATTCATTTCGGCACCGTTTTACCTGTTTTAATAGGCATGATGCTGCTGTGTTATGCCATTTTCTATACTTGGATTCAAAGCTACTTAAAACAACATACACGCTTAGATTGGCTGTGGAAATTCGGTTGGGGCGTATTTTGGCTGTGGTGCATCAGCCTGCTGATCTTTTTTACTTATATTCATTTCAGTACACAGCAGCAAAATACTGTAACCAACAATGCTAAAGTGGTGATTGTACTCGGCAGTGGCATTGAAAATGGACAACCATCGCCCACGCTCGCCAAACGACTGGATACTGCAGCCGCGTATGCCTTGGAGCATCCTCAAAGTTATTTCATTGTTAGTGGTGGCCCTGCATTTGCGGAACAACTCACTGAAGCACAGGTGATGTCTAATTATTTGCAACAACGTTATGCAATTGCAGCATCACACATTATCTTGGAAACCCAAAGCACCAGTACGGCACTTAATTTGAAAAACAGTCAGCCCTTGCTGCATACATTAGGCACAGATAAAACCCAACCGATTATAATTGTCACCAGCGACTTTCACACACCACGTGCAGCAGCCATTGCCAAACGACAAGGATACACACAGTTCAGCATGCTCAGTGCAACGACACCACTCTATACCCGCTATAACGCATGGTTACGCGAGTATTTTGCTTATATCAGTGGTTGGCTGCTGAATGAGTATTAAAAATAAAATCTAGCAAGCAGATCACTTAATTCAAACGTATCGAGCGTGGTAAAGGAATTTGCATATCTTTAAAAAATTCAGGTTTTTGCATATACACCTGATACAAATAATTTTTTAGATCAAGCAATAACTTTTCAGGGGCAACCAATACATTCTGCCCTTCTGGGCTTAGATTCATCGAAATATTGATGGCTTCCTGACGTAAAAATGGAATCACTTTTTCAATAAAATCTTTCAGTGAAATTTCTTCGACTTGATAATTGGCCCAATTGTCTTTAATTAACAGTTTTGCCAGACTTTTATTTTGCCACATTGCAAAAGCACGTTGCCCTGTAGGCGTGGCACAGAGCGCCCAGCCATCTTCATACAATGCAAAAACATGCCCCTGAGACACAATGGTCTCAATAAATTGCTTGTAAATATCTTGTGCATTATAAGTTTGCGTTGCTTGCTTAGATGCAGCTTTACGTTGATAAGGATTTCGCATAAGTCACGGATATTAGTATTATTATTAAATAAAAATTTTAGGCGAATTTATTGCAATACGCAAGTAATATAAGATAAATGAGGATGAAAGGATATGGTGGGCGCTGACGGGATCGAACCGCCGACATTCTGCTTGTAAGGCAGACGCTCTACCAACTGAGCTAAGCGCCCTGAAGATTAAAAAATAACATCGTTATTTTTTATGATGCAAGACAAGCAAAGAACGTCGTCTTGAACTTTGAAATACATTTTTCACATCAGGGAATGAAAAATGGCGCAGCGGACGGGGCTCGAACCCGCGACCCCCGGCGTGACAGGCCGGTATTCTAACCAACTGAACTACCGCTGCAACGGTAATTGCGTAAGCAATTAAGGTCTTTTTTGTATGTATGCCAAGCATAAATACTAAAATATGGTGGGCGCTGACGGGATCGAACCGCCGACATTCTGCTTGTAAGGCAGACGCTCTACCAACTGAGCTAAGCGCCCTGATAAGATCAAAACAATATTTTGTTCTGATTTTGCAAAACTGTCAAACTTTGCATCATTTCAGTTTAAGTCTATCAGGCAACCTAAACTTTTCTTTTGAATGGCGCAGCGGACGGGGCTCGAACCCGCGACCCCCGGCGTGACAGGCCGGTATTCTAACCAACTGAACTACCGCTGCATCGCAAAAGAATCTGGTGGGCGCTGACGGGATCGAACCGCCGACATTCTGCTTGTAAGGCAGACGCTCTACCAACTGAGCTAAGCGCCCTCAAAAGCAATTTTATGTAAATGGCGCAGCGGACGGGGCTCGAACCCGCGACCCCCGGCGTGACAGGCCGGTATTCTAACCAACTGAACTACCGCTGCACTTACACAAAGTCACTATTGTGGTACAAACAATGGTTAAAGAATCTTAAGTGGCGCAGCGGACGGGGCTCGAACCCGCGACCCCCGGCGTGACAGGCCGGTATTCTAACCAACTGAACTACCGCTGCACGTAAGAATCTATAACGTAAAGGCTTGGTGGGCGCTGACGGGATCGAACCGCCGACATTCTGCTTGTAAGGCAGACGCTCTACCAACTGAGCTAAGCGCCCTTAACGTCTTTATCGTTTGTGAGGTGCATTATAGAGAATCTTTACCGCCTGTCAAACGCTTTTCGGCTTGTTTTCAGTTTTTTGTGACTGAGTGATTAAAAAATAGGTGATCCGCTATAAAAACAAACAAATTCTGCAAGTTATTTTAGTTTTCAAGCAAAATTAATGTGCTTTTCAACTTGTTAGCTCTGCAATCTATCTGCTCAATATGTTGGTTTTTTATGTTGCGATGAATACAACTTTATTCAATTGACTCGCACCATCAACCAAGCAAACCTAAGCTATTTAAATCTAGCTTGTGTTCAGAAATATAAACCAAGGCTTTTTCTGGAATCAGTTCATACAATTCTAAAATATCGTGGTTACGCATCCGAATACAGCCATGCGATGCAGGAATGCCCATCGGCTCTGTATCTGGTGTGCCATGTATATAAATATAACGCTGAAAAGTATCGCAGCCAATGCCTTGATTAAAACCTTCTTGCAAACCACTGAGCCATAAAATGCGGCTTAAAATCCAGTCCCGTTCAGGAAATTGTTCAGCTAAATCTAAATTGTAAATTTCCCCTGTCGGTTGACGTGCAATGAACACTGCATTTTCAGGTTCATTTTCACCAAACTTTAAAGCGACTTCATGCCAGCCACGTGGTGTTTTACCACTATTTTCAGTTTCACCAATGCCATTCACACCACTCGAGATGACGTAGAGTTTCTGATGCTTCGGCAAATATAAAGTTTGCTCGGCTAAATCAATCAAAATATCTGCTTGTGTGTATAAAAAAGACATTGCGCTACCCTATTCTTCTTCTTTCGTGGGCGGCTGTGGTTCAGGACGTAACCACAACCAAATACACACCACCAACATGGTGGTATTGGTAAAAATTTTGACCGCAACGGGCGCAGTTGTGAACAGCATGATCACGGCACTAATACTCATCATGATCGTTGCAAACCATTTGGCTTTACGCGGTACAGTACCATTGGCGCGCCAATCTCTGAGTGTACTGCCATATTTAGGATGATTCAGTAACCAGTTGTCCATTTGCGGCCAACCGCGTGACGATGCCCAAGCTGCTAAAATCAAAAAAACTGTAGTAGGCATACCCGGCAACAATGCACCAATAAAGCCAAGGATGACAAAGATCACCACTAAACTTCGCCATAACAAGCTTTGCATACCACTGTCCTAAACTACGAATTGCGGTAGTATAAAGCGTTTTTTAATTTTCCGTTGTAATTCTGCATTTTTCAGCATGGATTCATAATGATTGAGTTGCATCAACCCGAGCTTCTGCCCGAAGTATGGCTGACCTACAAAACCCCGCTTATCCGTCAGTTGGCTTTTAGTGTGGCAAGTCCGAATATTTTATGTGCTGTGCCTGAGCAATTGCCCATTCAACATACTTTTGAATTCCATTCAGATACTTTTTGGCAACACCATTATCACGCTTATCAATCACGTTTAGCCTATTTAGATTCACATCCCGAAGCGGTGTACGATTTTTTAAATCAACTGAAAAGTACCCGTTTAGGCTTACGCTTTGAAATGCTGATGTGGTTTTGGCTGCGTGATCGTGATTATCATCCCTTCGAATTATTGGGACACAGTATTCAAATTATTGATGGCGCTAAAACTGTGGGTGAACTGGATTTTTTACTGCACAACCATGACACACAGCAGGTTGAACATTGGGAAGTCGCATTAAAATACTATTTAGCCGAAGCGGATTGCTCTTTGGCACACTGGTATGGTTTAAACCGCTCCGATACTTTGGCGCGTAAACTGAATCATTTTAGTCAAAAGCAATTTCAATTTAAGCAAGCCTTGGATGTGCCGATTCAACGCCGTTTTGCTGTACTCAAAGGACAATTGTATTTCGCCATACATCACTTGGCACAATCATCTACAACACTTACGCCACACTGGATTAATCGCGCTCGTCGTTTAGGTCTTTGGGGGAGTGATATTCCTGCCCAAGCAGAACGGTTTTATCGCCTACAACGTCATGAATGGATTTGTCAAAATGCTCAAGCCAGTAGCCTACCGAATCAATGGTGGGGAGATGGCTTGTATTATCGGGCGGCACATTCACAATTTTATATGTATCGTGCTGCACCGCTGATTAGCTATCCACCATTAACACGCTGAATACCAGTTTCAACATTTTATTACGTAAGCACCATAAAAGTTGCCTATTTATTATTCTGTTTATTTCCTAAGCTAAAAAACACATCAAAATAATCTATCTAGAACATATTGGAGATGATCATGAAAAAAATTCTAGCGACTTCACTACTATTAGCCTTTGTTTTAACGGGTTGTAATACAATTAAAGGCGTGGGCGAAGACGTATCTTCTGCAGGTCATGCGGTGAGTAATACTGCTGAAAAAACCCAACAAGAAATTCGCAAATAATTCTGAGTATTTCAGGAATATCTTCACAAAAACCACAAAAAACCTTGTTCTCGGACAAGGTTTTTTCACGCTAAAATTTCACTTTTGTTGCATTATTCCCCTATTATTAGCACTTACTCTTGATAAACGTCTGAAACTCTCATGACCTCTTCTGCTACTCTGGATTTAAGCCTTCAGCTTTTACGCCAACCGTCTGTCACTCCTGTCGATCACAACTGTCAAAACCTCATGGCAGAACGCTTAGAAAAAATTGGATTTAAGATTGAATCTATGCGTTTTGACGATGTAGATAACCTCTGGGCGCGTAAAGGTACGGAAGCACCAGTCTTTTGCTTTGCAGGTCATACCGATGTTGTACCAACTGGCAATTTAAACGCATGGAATACCGATCCATTCGTACCTGAAATTCGTGATGGCAAACTTTATGGTCGTGGCAGTGCCGACATGAAAACCGCATTGGCAGCCATGGTGGTTGCCTCTGAACGCTTTGTCGCCAAACATCCTGATCACAAAGGCTCAATTGCCTTTTTGATCACTTCTGATGAAGAAGGCCCCTCTATTAACGGCACCGTCAAAGTCGTTGAAACTTTAGAAGCACGTCAGGAAAAAATGACTTGGTGTTTGGTAGGTGAACCTTCAAGTACCCATAAATTAGGCGATATTATTAAAAATGGGCGTCGCGGTTCGCTCAATGGTGTCTTGACTGTAAAAGGCAAACAAGGTCATGTGGCTTATCCACACTTGGCAATTAACCCGATTCATACCGCGTCTAAAGCGATTTCGGAACTGTGTGAAACGGTGTGGGATCATGGCAATGAATACTTCCCTGCCACCTCATTTCAAATTTCAAATATTCAAGCAGGAACAGGTGCGACCAATGTTGTCCCAGGTAACATGACGGTGACCTTTAACTTCCGTTATTCGACTGAAGTGACTGCAGATGAGCTAAAAGCACGTGTCTTGGAAATTTTAGATCGCCATCAAGTGGATTATGAAATCGAGTGGACGCTTTCAGGTTTGCCATTTTTAACCCCTGTGGGCGAATTGGTTAATGCTGCACGTCAAGCCATTCGCAATGTCACAGGTGTTGAAACAGAATTATCGACCAGTGGCGGTACATCTGATGGTCGCTTTATTGCGCCGACAGGTGCACAAGTGTTGGAGTTAGGCGTACTCAATGCCACCATTCACCAAATTAACGAGCATGTTGATGTGGCTGATTTAGAGCCATTGGCAGAAATTTATGAACAGATTTTGGAAGGATTACTAACTTAAATCCAATAAGATTAGTTGCATGAAGCAGAAAAGGAACTCTATTTGAGTTCCTTTTCTATTTTACAACGGAGAAAATTGCGTTTAGATCGTCAAATTTTCTTGAATGTATTGCAAATTAGGCACATGAAAGACCTGCTCACCCATACGGACATATTGGAATACCGCAGGATCAGTCGTGGTTTGCTGGTCATCATCTACCACTTCAGAAATACGCAAGCGCAGGGTTTTAGGCATTTCATTGCACATCAAAGCAAAACGCTGCTCCATTTCATCGCCTTCAATAACCAGTGCCACGCCCATTTTTTTCTCTGGGTCATTGACCGCATAAACAGGCAATTGCGATTCGTGCCATTCCACAGTTTTAACTTGAGTGGCGTTATCCAGCGCTGACAACACAATATTTTGAGGTATCAGCATTGGTTGTTTACCATGACATTCAACAATATAAGCATCAATAAAACCGGTAGATACGGTAATTAAATGTTGCAGCTCTTGCTGACTGATTTGCCCGAGTAAATTTGGACTATTCGTCTGACTCATCGTTTACCCCTGACTAACTGCTAATAATTGTTCAATATTGGCAAGCAATTCTGCCTCTTGGAACGGTTTACCCATGTAGTGCGTCACACCCAAGCTAAACGCTCGTTCGCGGTGTTTTTCACCTGTACGTGACGTAATCATGATGATCGGCAGATTGCTATGCATGTCGTGGTGGCGTACAAGGTTAGTCACCTCAAAACCATCCATACGTGGCATTTCAATATCCAGTAACATCAAGTCAGGTTTGACGTTTTCAAGCTGCTCCATGGCATCGACACCATCTTTGGCAGTCACGATGTCATAACCTTGACGCTCAAGCAGACGTGAAGTTACTTTACGTACGGTGACTGAGTCATCCACAATCATAATTAAGCGGCGTGTATCACGACGTTGGCTATCACGTTGATCGCTGGCTTGTTTAGTACGTTGCGTTGCAAGAATTTGACGGGCAATGTTCTGACCATCCAAAATCAAACAAACTTGACCATCACCCAAAATAGTTGCGCCTGCAATTGCACCAATGCTTGAGAACTGTTGTCCAATTGGTTTCACAACAATTTGACCACGCGAACCAATCAACTGATCGACTAGTAAAGCAATGGTTTGACCTGTGCTGCCTTTAATTAACAGAACAGGTAGTGAATGACCCACATGGCTTAAACGCGGTAATGGCTGATTGCCAACGAACTCAGATAAGTAACGTAACTTGTAGTTCTGGTTGTCAATTTGGAAGAAATCTTCATTGCTGTTGAAGTAAGATTCCAAAGTGGTTGGTGCAATACGTACAATACGGTCAATTTGCGCCAACGGTACAGCAAATTGTTGATCACCAACTTTAACCATTAAGGCATCGGATACCGCAACCGTCGTTGGTACACGAATACTAAAGGTTGTGCCTTGACCTAATGTTGAATCTACAGAAACGTGACCGCCGAGCGCCTTAATCTCACTTTGCACCACGTCTAAACCAACGCCACGACCTGAAATTTGTGTAACCGATTGTGCTGTTGTAAAGCCTGGGTGGAAAATGTATTGCAGAATTTCGTTTTTATCTAAATTCTGATCGGCTTTGATTAAACCTAAGCTCAATGCTTTTTCTTTAATCTTGGCATCATCAATACCCTTACCATCATCCACAAAAGTCACCATAACATCTGTGCCTTGGCGAGTAATGTTCAGTTCAATTTTACCAACTTCAGGTTTATTGGCTGCAGCACGTTGTGCAGGGTCTTCAATACCATGGTCGACCGCATTACGCAGCATGTGTTCAAACGGTGTCACCAAACGCTCTAGAATGGTACGGTCTAATTCACCTTCAGTGTTATAAACCACCAATTCTGTTGGACGGTTTAAGGTCGATGAAGTCTGACGCACAATACGTTGTAAACGTGGCAATAAACGTGAGAATGGTACAAGGCGTGTGCGCATCAAGCTTTCTTGAATTTCGGCCTGAATACGTGATTGTTGTAATAACAAACCTTCAGCATCACGAATTTTTTCAGCCAAGGTGCTCTTAAAGTCCACCAAGTCCGATGCAGATTCCGCCAGAGATTTAGACAACTGATTCAACGATGAATATTGATCCATCTCTAATGGGTCAAAGTCTGCATAACGTGAGTTTTCAGAACCGTGCTTGGCAATAATTTGCGATTCCAGCTCGCCTTCCATTCGACGTAACTGATCGGCAAGACGTTTAATCGCCAATTCCATCTCATTCAACGTACCGCCCAGTTGCCCAAGCTCCATTTCAATACGTGAACGGTTAATCGAGTTCTCGCCTGACAAGTCAATCATCTTCTCGACTAAATCGGCCGAGATACGAATCATCTCATTGCTATTATCCAGCTGTGTGGTTTCGCCCCACTCACCCGACATTGCAGGCGGCTCTGTACCATCACCCTGAACAAACTCATAACTACGGCTTGGCGATAACAAGTCGGTATGCGTTAAACGCTCAGGCAATTGCGCAGATACATCTACAAACTGCATTGCCGACAAGCTAGATTTTAAGCTGTCATAATTGCTGTAATCTGCTTTGAAAATTGCATCACGTAACCACGCTAACGTGGTTTGCAACAAGGCATCATAAACATTTGAGTTAAATTGATGCACCGCAAACTGTTCAAAGGCACTTTCAAGTTGATAGGCAATTTGCGCAACAGGCTCAATTTCAGCCATACGTGCACCGCCTTTTAAGCTGTGTGCCGCACGTTGTAATTGAAGCAAGATACTACGGTCACTACGCTGTTCAAACCATTGTTTCAAACGCTGATCTGCAGCATCCAAAATTTCTTCCGCTTCTTCTCGGAAAGTTTCAACCACAATTGAATGTAATTGCTCATCTTCAGATTCAGCACTTGCTTCAAGACTTACAGTTTCTGTGATCGGCTCAAATGCCGCAGCAGCAGCGTCTTCAAAATGTGCATCATCAGCAATAACTGCGTCATCTTCAGCTAAATCTGCAGTTGTATCTTGCAACGCTTCTACCGCCAACTCAGGCTGTGCATCAACCTCTTCTACTGCCTCAATAGTCTGTTCAGGCTGCGCTGCGGTTGTCGCACTTGCAACTGACACATCTGCATCGCCTTGTGCCAAGCTAACAATGTTGCCTAAAATTGCAATCGACTCTGGCGCAGCATAGTCCACACGCTCATCACGAATGGTCTGAATACGGTCTGCAATATCATCTTGCACCAAACGAATAATTTGAATTAACGCAGGTGAAACAACAATTTGGTTGTTAATGATACGCTCGTAAATCGACTCAAGGTTGTGTGCAATTAAACCAATATGCGTCGCAGAAATCATATTTGCACCACCTTTTAAAGTGTGCAAATAACGCATTAAGTTGTTTAAAGCCGAAGTATCGCTGGCGTCTTTTGACCAAGTATTGACATCTTCATCCATACCCACCAAAAGCTCTTCTGCTTCTTCCAAGAAGATATCCAGCAAGTCAGGATCGAAGTCTTTGTTGGCATCATCGGCATGCATGTTTTGTTGATCTGATGCAATACGTTGTGACAATTGCGCCAAATTCACTGTGCCCGAATTTTCGCTAGCAACTGCAGCAGGCACCGCTTCAGGTTCTGCAACAACTGTTGTTTCTACAGCATTGTCGCTCACTGATGTTTCAGCATCTTCAAGTGCAATTGCATCAATGTCTTGCTGCACAAATGCAGTTAAGTCATTTAAGGTTTTCTGAATGTCTTCTGTAACCGTAACACGCTGTCCCGCAGCCAAGGTATCGAATAAATGAATAAACTCTTGGTGTGCCTGTGCAAATAACTCATAACCATATTCAGAGTTAAGCAGAATTGGTTTGGCTAAAACACTGTCGTAAGCAGCTTTAAGTTCTTCAGTAAATTGATGAATACCCACAGACGCACGGTTATCGGTATGCTCTACCAACAATTGCGCTTGTGCGCTGAGTTCTTCTAAATAGATTGGGAATTGCGCTTGCGCCAATTTATCAAATTCAAATTCGGCATCAAGTAAACGATCAATATTCAGTTCGATTAGCTTCGATACTAAACCTTGAGGATTAGAGTCTTCTGTATCGCTGGTGCTAAAGCCGTAGCTATCCCATGCTTTATTAAAAGTTGCATAGATTACATCTAAACCATCACAGTGACCTTGACGAAGTACATGCAGATAATCCCGGACAAATTCTGCATATTGCACCAACAGCGCAGTTTCTTTTGATGTAGATTCAATTTCATCTTGTACAAACGCTTTAAACAAGTTTTCAACTTTAGAACTGGCTTGAAAAACTTGATCAATTTGCGCCATAGACGAACTGCCGCGCAGTGTATGTAATGCACGGATTAAGCCATTATAGTCTTGTGAGTAAATCTGATCTTGTGCCAAGAACTGATCAATGGTCGCTAAATGCTCTTCAGCTTCTTCTACAAAAATAGCCAGAGTTTCAGCCAATAGACTCGCATCAGCAGCCTCTTCTTGTGCAACTTCTGTCTGCGGCATTTCTTCAGCAGTCATTACATCTTCAGATGATTCAACTGCTGCGACAGCTGCTGTTTCAACTGCAGCATCCGTCAATTCTAGTCCTGTCGGCATATCAGTGGCAGTCAGTTGATCTGCTAAAACCAGCAACTCTTCCAATGCAGGTTCAGGACTTTGGTTTTGCTGTAATTGTTGTCCTAAAAGCACCAATGGGCGTAAATCAAGATCAATTAAACCGACTTGCTTAAAAATTGGATAAAGCTTGTATTGATAAATATTTAAAACAGTTTTTGCGTATTTTTGAATATCAGTATTGAGTGTTACCGCACCCGAAAGCACACGGTTTAAAGTATCTTCAACCGTCCATGCCAACTCGCCCGCAGACTTCGCACCCACCATGCGACCCGAGCCTTTTAAAGTGTGAAAGTGACGACGAATAGTTACTAAAGTTTCTTGATCTGTTGGGTTCGCAAACCAAGTTGTAAATAATGGATTTAATTCTTCGAAGATTTCTTCAATTTCTTCGACAAAAATTTCAAGAATTTCCGCATCTTGCTCAAGATAACTATCTTCAGGAAGCGTCATTGTTTCGACTAAATTTTTTAATATTTCTTTCATAGCTAAGGCTTCTTACGTTTTCAGCACCAAAAGGCACTTCAACTTAATTGTAACCATCCTGAATGCCCCTAACCCAAAAGTTAAGTTCATCTTTGCGATGCTTTATCTCTGAATGATGGTGTACCCATAACAGTGTATAGGTACACCTTTCCCCAAGCTGGAATCCCGCTTATTCAGGTAGTTTAAAGTCAGTTACAGATTCACGTAATGATTCTGCCATGTTGGCCAACTCAGATACCGAACGTGCAGTATCGAAAGTTGCACTGGTCGTTTGCGAGGTAATTTCCTGTACAACGTTCATCGTGGTTGCAATGTGACCTGCAGAAGCAGACTGAAGTTTTGCAGCATCCGAAATGTTAGAAATCAATTTCGCAAGGTTGGTCGATACCGTTTGAATTTCATCCAGTGCAACACCCGCATCCTTAGATAAGTTCGCACCACGTACAACTTCCGATGTGGTTTGTTCCATCGAAATTACGGCTTCGTTGGTATCGGTCTGAATGGTTTTAACCAGTGTTTCAATCTGTTTGGTTGCAGATGCTGAACGTTCCGCTAGACGCTGTACCTCGTCGGCTACGACTGCGAAACCACGACCTGCTTCACCCGCCATAGACGCCTGAATTGCTGCGTTTAATGCCAAGATGTTAGTTTGGTCGGCAATATCGTTAATCAAGGCAACGATGTTACCAATCTCTTGTGAAGATTCACCCAAACGCTTAATACGTTTAGAGGTTTCTTGAATTTGCTCACGAATGATATCCATACCTTCAATTGAACGGTTTACAACGTCTGCACCATTCGATGCAATATGTACTGAACGTTCTGCTACCGCTGCTGATTCTTCAGCGTTGGCAGATACTTGGTCAATCGACATTGCCATTTCGTTAATTGCGGCAGATGCACCTGCAATTTCTTGCGCCTGATGCTCAGATGCTTCAGCAAGCTGGTTGGTAATGTTCTGTGTGGTTGCCGTATATTGTGCAACTTCGTGCGATGTTTCGTGAATACGCGATACAAGGTCACGTAATTGGTCAATTGCGAAGTTAATCGAGTCGGCAATTGCACCCGTGAAGTCTTCCGATACTGTTGCGTATGAACGTAAGTCACCATCTGCAAGGTCGGCAATCTCATCAAGTAAACGTAAAATCGCGTTCTGGTTACGGTCATATTCATCTTGTAGACGAACCACGCGAGTTTTATCGGCTTCACCACGTAAGTTCAAGAGTTTGAATACACAGAATAAGAACGCAAGTAATGCTGCAATTAAGCCAATTGCAGGAATTGCAATAGACCAACCTGAACCGCTAGACAATTTATTTAAATTGGTTAAAAGCTTATCTGACTGATCAAAAATAGAAGATGATGCCTGACGTACTTTTACAATTTGTGTTGAGTTATTTAAAACTGTTGCAGCAGCAGATTTCAATACATCTTCATATTCTGCTTGAATACCTTCTAATGAACTACGTAAATCTTCTTGAGTAATACGTTGTACACCAAGTTCCACACTACCATTTAACTGTGCTGCCAAGTAAGCACCAAACGTTTCGGTATCGGCACTAAAGTCATCTGCAGATTCACGTGAACTGTCTGTACCTGTTAATACAGAACTGATTGAACGTAAAATACGTTCTGCAATGAATACTTGGTTCTTTGCAATAACCACCTGGCTACTTGGCATGTCTTGACGTGCCATTTGGTCAACCATCAAGTTATATTCAGCCTGAATACCCGGAATGGTTTCACCAATTGCAATGTTGGTGTCATAGAGTTGGTTAATGATTTTTTGTTGCGAAGCAATCAAATCAATATTTTCAGAAACCGATTTCCACTGTGTTTCCACTTCACGCAGTGTATCTGTGCTGGCATGAATATCCTTCACTGTTTCTAAGTGAGCAGCAAAGGCTTTTTGTGAATCTGTTAAGTTTTTAATAGATTCAGGCGTACCTGATGCAGTCGCTTCGGTTGCTTGACGTGAAATGGTTTGTGACAACAGACGTAAATCACCCAAACTACGGGTAAAATCGTTATTACGCGGCACGCTATAAAAAAGGTATAACAACAGGAAAAGCGATAAGATGATACAAAAAGCTGCGCCTAAAATAAGTGGCTTAGATTTTTCTGTTTCGCCAAATACACTCGCAAACTCTTCTGTTCGCGCCTGTAATTTTGCAAAAAAACCTGGACCACTTGCTTTACGGACGGTTTCTTCGCCTGAATTTTTCTTTTTAAGTTTAAAGCCCATGCAGCTTCTCCCCGATTGACGCCTTCATTTTTTAGGTGCGCGACAGTTAATTTATAAATTTTATAGATGCGTTCATGTATTTTGGGTTTTGCAATAAACGACTAAATAAGAAAACATGCCATTGTTGGTTATGTTGGTGAAAATACCCCTGACAATATTCTTGTAAATTACTATCTAAATCATTGTGTTTAGAAAAGAAACTTTTCTTATTAAAGTGCTGTATACCCAAAACTTGATCTACAACTAAACCGACATAATGGTCATTATGACTAATACACATTACTTTTTGAGTAGGTGAATATTGGCTGCTTTGCCCAGAAACATAATGTGCCAAATCTGAAACTGAAAGTAATCTTCCGCGAATATTCGCTAAACCTACTACCCAAGGTTGGGTATTTGGCACTGGCGTATATTTCGGTGGATAAATAACCTCAGAAACTTCTCCTAATGGAGCAACGAAATATTGCCCCATCATCTCAAAAGCAATGCCTGACCAGCGGTTTACCTCATTTTCGGTACTAACGTAGTTTTTGTTTCCACGTTTAGATAACCGAAGCAATTCAATAAAACCATTTGCAGCCATAGCTTATCCTGCATTAAGGTGTTGATTAATCACATCAATTAATTGTTTTTCGTCAACAGGCTTAGTTAAGTAATCGCTTGCACCTTGGCGTTTTCCCCAAACACGATCAGTTGCCTGATCTTTGGTACTCACAATTACAATTGGAATGTGTTTGGTGGTGTCACCACGCGAAATTTGACGTGTTGCCTGAAAGCCATTCACGCCTGGCATAACCACATCCATTAATACTAAATCTGGTAATTCAGCTTGCGCCATGGTCACGCCATCTGCACCATTCGCTGCTTCAATGACTTCAAAACCATGCTTGGTCAAGATTTCTCTAAAGCGGAATGTTTCTGTAGGTGAATCATCTACAATAAGAATACGAGCCATTATTTTCCCCAATAAATCTAACTAACTAATAATTATGCGGTCACGTGGTTACGAATGGCGTTTAATAATTCATCTTTACTAAATGGTTTAGTCAGATACTCATCAGAACCCACGACACGTCCTTTAGCTTGGTCAAATAAACCATCTTTACTTGATAGCATAATGACAGGAATGTTTTGGTAGTTTTGCGAGTTTTTAATTAAGGCACACGTTTGGTAACCATCTAGGCGTGGCATCATAATATCTACGAATACGATATCTGGATTTGATTCTGCAATTTTGGATAAAGCTTCAAATCCATCAACTGCGGTAACCACTTCACAACCTTCACGCTGCAGAAGTGTTTCAGCTGTACGGCGAATGGTTTTTGAATCATCAATCACCATGACTTTTAGATTTTGGAATTTATCGTCCATTCAATGACCCTTCCCATTTTTGTTTGTACAAGCAACTGAGTAGAAAAATCTTACACATTGATCGTATTTTTAACATATCTTTACTTGTAGTTTCAATGAACATATTTAGTGTAAATCTACACTTTTACACCATTATCACCAAACCGCTCACACTTTCTTGTGACCATTGATATTTTTTATCGGTTGTATTTTTTTAATTCCTAATTTTGATCTAATATAACACTATTATTACGTGTAATTTAAGTAATTTAGTCAACTTTATTGTGGGGGACAACGTGAGCACTTTTTTTGCAAAATCACTCGCTGTCAAATTAAAACAAAATAAGCAGTCACTTAAATTGGGCATGCTTGCTTTACTGCTCTTGTCCTCTGCCCCACTCATGGCTGACAGCCAGAACAAAGCGGTGTGGTATCGCTATTATGATCAACATGGCGTTGCAAATATTAGTAGTAATGTGACACCTAATCATATTCGTCATGGCTATGAAGCATTAGACCGTAACATGCAAGTGATTCAGCGCGCACGTCCATACAACACTGAAATGGATATTAAAAAAGCCCCACAACGTGCTGCTCAAGCGTATCAAATGGAATCTGATCAGCGTTTAAAAAAAGCCTATACCAATAGTCAAACCGCAATCACTAAACGTAATAACGCTTTAGCGCATATTAAAAAGCAAATTATTTTCCAACAAGAACAACTCAAACAGCTGCAAAATGACCGTATTACTTTTAAACGTCAAGAAATGGAGTATTTACGCAAGGTCAAACCTGTGCCTGCACAACTAAAAACCAATTTGGACAATAACTTAAAAAACATCGAGCTTAAAAAAGATATGATTCAATCTTTACAAACAAGCTATCGAAATACACAAGCAGAATACGACAGAATTATTACTCGCTTAAAAGCACTTGAATAGTTGATTTGAATTACCTTGTCATTTTGGCAATCAATAAGGACAAATATGCATGCACATTGCACAGCGTATCGCAGTTAGGTTTAATCGGCAGCATTTACCCATTTTTCGTATCGGTGCAATCGGTTTATGTATTTTGCTGAGTGCCTGCCAAAAAACAGAAACTGAAAATAAAACAACAGTATCAGAAAAAATTGAACTCATTCAGCAAGATTTAGTGACACCACAACAAGGCAGCGCAATCAGTAAAACTGCCTTTACAGGCACAGTGCGTGCTGTGAATCAAAGCAGTATTCAAGCACAGGTGACTGCCACAGCAACCTCAGTCTATGTCAAAGTGGGAGATAGCGTACAACGTGGTCAAACCTTGCTACGCTTAAATAATCAGGATAATGCTGCGCGTTTAGCACAAGCTCGCGCCAATTTAGCTGCAACGCAAGCGCAAGCCAACCAAGCCCGCAACATGATGCAACGAAAAAAACGTTTGCTCGATCAGGGTTTTATTTCACAAGTGGAATATGAGCAAAGTCAGTTAGATTATCGTGCGCAAATGGAAAATGTACGCGCCCAACAAGCCAATGTCGATATTGCACTAAAAGCCGATCAAGATGGCACGATTACCAGTCCAATTCATGGTGTCATTACCCAACGTCAAGTTGAGCCTGGGCAAACTGTGGCTGCAGGACAAACCTTATTTGAAGTCGTCGATCCGAACCAATTAGAAATTCAAGCGAAATTACCAAGCGACTTACAAGCCGCACTCAAAATTGGTCAAAAAATTGAATATCAACTCCAAGGACAAGCAAACACATTTAATGCACAAATTAGCCGTGTTTCTCCTGTTGCGGATTTAGCCAGTCGTCAAATTGAATTTTTTGCAACCCCGCTTGATCGTCTTCCCTCTTTAAGTATTGGGGCATTTGTGGATGGTTATATTTTAGCGAACACGACAATTTCAGGGCAAATCATCCCACTCAATACCATTCACGATATCCAAAACAAACCTTATGTTTGGGTGATTCGAGATCAAAAAATTGCCCGCGTGGATATCACAGTTTTAGAACAGCGCTATAGTGACAATACTGCTGTGATTCAAGGCTTACAGAGCAGTGATCTAGTCAGTCGAGTGGTGTTCAACCCCGATCAAATTCAGCAGCAGGTGATCATTCAAAATAACCCTCAATAAATTGAATTTCATCTCAATGCAGTAGTGCAGATGTCCAATAAATAAAAAATCAGGATCGTTGTTATGTGGTTTACCCGAGTTAGCGTCAAGTATCCCGTTTTTACCATCATGATGATGTTTTGTCTAATGGTGCTTGGCTTGGCTTCATGGCAACGTATGGGCGTGGAAGAATTTCCTGACGTCGATTTTCCGTTTGTAGTGGTTTATACCAGTTATCCAGGTGCATCACCTGAAACAGTTGAATCTGAAATCACCAAGAAAATGGAAGATCAGATCAACACCATTTCTGGACTCAAACAACTGGTTTCACAATCCAGTGAAGGGTTATCTACTATTATTGCCGAGTTTAATTTAGATGTTCCTTCGGCAGTGGCGGCACAAGATGTACGCGATAAAATTTCGTCTGTCAGTGCAGGCTTTCGAGATGAAATTCAAGACCCTGTGGTGGAGCGCTACGACCCAACTGCCAATGCAGTCATGTCGATTGTGTTTGAATCCTCACAAATGTCTTTGCGTGATTTAAGTTCCTATTTAGATCAACAAGTTGTACCGCAACTGCGCACTGTGTCTGGTGTCGGAACTGTTAATTTATTGGGTGATGCACAGCGACAAATTCGTATTGAGGTAGATCCACAAAAGTTAATGAGTTTTGGACTGGGTGTAGATCAGGTCATCAACACGCTCAAAGCTGAAAATATTGAAGTACCTGGCGGCACACTCAAACAAGCCAATAGTGAATTGGTGGTCGAAATCCAATCCAAAGTCATTCACCCTCTGGCTTTTGGCGATTTAATTATTGCCAATAAAAATGGTGCGCCAATCTTTTTAAAACAAGTTGCCACAATTCAAGACAGTCAAGCAGAGCTGGAAACCAGTGCATTTTTAAATGGGCAAACTGCAGTTGCTGTCGATATCTTGCGTAGTTCAGACTCTAATGTCATTGAAGTGGTAGATAACACTTATAAAACCTTAGAACGTATTCAAACCCAACTGCCTGCTGGCATGACTGCAAAAGTCGTGGTGGATTCTTCTAAAGGGATTCGTGGCAGTATCCGTGATGTAGCGCGCACCATTATTGAGGGTGCGATTCTGGCAGTCCTGATTGTACTGTTGTTTCTTGGTTCATTCCGTTCTACCGCCATTACAGGATTGACCCTGCCAATCGCCCTACTCGGCACACTCACCTTTATTTGGGCATTTGGCTTTACCATCAACATGATGACCTTACTGGCGCTCTCGCTCAGTATTGGCTTATTGATTGATGATGCAATTGTGGTACGTGAAAATATCGTGCGTCATGCAGATATGGGCAAAGACCATGTCACGGCTGCTTTGGATGGTACTAAAGAAATTGGCTTAGCAGTTTTAGCAACCACCTTAACCATTGTGGCGGTATTTTTACCTGTGGCATT
Source organism: Acinetobacter sp. YH12120 (assembly GCF_013418795.1). NCBI lineage: Bacteria > Pseudomonadati > Pseudomonadota > Gammaproteobacteria > Moraxellales > Moraxellaceae > Acinetobacter > Acinetobacter sp. YH12120. Next base: position 30,898 of record NZ_VPBI01000018.1, read on the forward strand.
TATGGGCGGCATTATCGGACGCTTTTTTTATCAATTTGGTGTCACCGTCAGTACTGCCGTACTGATTTCCATGTTTGTCAGTTTTACGCTGGATCCAATGCTTTCTGCACACTGGGCAGAAAAAGCAAATCCGAATAAAAAACCTGGACGGGTAAAACGCTTCTTAAACTGGATTTCTAACAAACTCGACAATTTAAGCCATCATTATGAAAAACTTTTAAAATTGGCACTACGATTTCGCGTTATCACCTTATTGATTGCCGTGGGTTCATTATTTGCTGCACTCGGATTATCCAAACTGATTGGCACAGAGTTTGTACCTGTACCTGACAAAGGTGAAATTCGGATTAAATTTGAAACACCTGTGGATGCATCGCTTGAATATTCACAAGCAAAATTAAAACAAGTAGATCAAATCATTCGTCAACACCCAGAAGTACGCGCGACTTACGGGGCCATTAACAGCGTGACAGATCGCGGGAAAAATCATGTTAATTTACGTGTAACTGTCAGCCCGCGTAATGAACGTCAACAAACGCTAACCGAACTCAATAACGAATTTCGCCAGCGTCTACAAAGTGTTGCGGGCATCACCATCACCTCTGTCGCCTCTGCCGATGAAACGGTTTCTGGTGGGCAAAAACCTGTGATGGTGTCTATTAAAGGCCCTGATTTAGCAGAATTACAAAAAATCTCTGACCGCTTTATGACCGAAATTGCTCAGGTGAATGGTATTGTCGATTTAGAAAGCTCGCTAAAAGCTCCTAAACCTACATTAGGTGTTCATATTAACCGTGTCCTTGCCAGCGATTTAGGGCTATCGGTAAATCAAATTGCCAATATTATCCGCCCACTGATTGCGGGGGATGATGTCACCACTTGGCAAGATGAACGTGGCGAAACCTACGATGTCAATGTTCGCCTTACAGAAAACCATCGTAGCTTGCCGAGCGATGTGCAAAATATGTATTTAACTTCACAAAAAACCGATGCCAATGGACAAAATATTTTAGTGCCTCTAGCAAGTGTGGCGAAGTTTGAAGAAAGTTTAGGTGCAGCGCAAATCAACCGCCGTGATTTGGCCCGTGAAGTTTTGGTCGAAGCTAACACTGCTGGACGTCCTGCAGGGGACATTGGTGCCGACATTCAAAAAATTCAGGATAACTTTAAATTACCCGCAGGTTATAGCTTCGACACTCAAGGCGCCAATGCTGACATGGCTGAATCTGCAGGTTATGCACTGACTGCAATTACCCTGTCTATTGTGTTTATTTATATTGTTTTAGGTTCGCAATTCAACAGTTTCATTCACCCCGCAGCAATTATGGCTTCCCTACCTTTATCGTTGATTGGAGTATTCTTGGCACTGTTTATTTTTAACTCGACCATGAACCTGTTTTCTATTATCGGTATTATTATGCTGATGGGATTGGTCACCAAAAATGCGATTTTACTAATTGATTTTATTAAAAAAGCCATGGATCAGGGCGATTCACGTTATGATGCAATTATAGCTGCAGGGAAAACCCGTTTACGCCCTATTTTAATGACCACCAGTGCAATGGTGATGGGGATGGTGCCACTCGCACTTGGCTTGGGTGAAGGCGGCGAACAAAGTGCGCCTATGGCACACGCAGTCATTGGCGGTGTAATTACATCCACCCTACTCACCTTGGTGGTCGTACCTGTCATTTTCACTTACTTAGATGATTTTAAGAATTTTATGTTACGCCAAACGCGTAAACTGATTTCTTAAAATCTCACGCAAAGTCACACAATCGTTCGGGCTAAATTTTAACGCAAGTTTAGCCCGATTTTTATTGTATAATCTGGCTTTGAAAAAACTCCATTTAACGCTTCACTTTTTAGGACAGTTTCCATGCGCGCGAGTCGCTTTTTATTTGCTACGTTAAGAGAAACCCCAAACGATGCCGAGGTGATTTCTCACCAGCTGATGTTACGTGCGGGTATGATTCGTAAATTGGCTTCAGGTTTATATACTTGGCTGCCAATGGGTGTGCGTGTGCTAAATAAAGTTGAAGCCATTGTTCGTGAAGAAATGAATCGCGCAGGTGCTTTAGAAACTTTTATGCCTGTCACTCAGCCTGCCTCACTTTGGGAAGAATCAGGGCGTTATGTGCAATACGGTCCTGAATTACTACGCTTTAAAGATCGCCACGACAATCCTTTTGTACTTGGCCCAACACATGAAGAAGTCATTACCGATTTGGCGCGTAATGAATTAAAAAGCTATAAGCAATTGCCAATCAACTTCTATCAAATTCAAACTAAATTCCGTGACGAAATTCGCCCACGTTTTGGGGTAATGCGTTCACGCGAATTTATTATGAAAGATGCTTATTCTTTCCATACCGATCAAGCTTCTTTACAAGAAACTTACGATGTCATGTACGACACCTACTGCCGTATTTTCTCGCGCTTAGGTTTAGACTTCCGCCCAGTACAGGCAGATACAGGTTCTATTGGTGGTTCAGGTTCACATGAATTCCACGTTCTAGCTTCAAGTGGTGAAGATGATATCGCCTTCTCTACCGAATCTGATTATGCAGCCAATATTGAAATGGCTGAAGCTATTTTGGTGGGTGAACGTGCTGCGGCAACGCAAGAACTCAAAATTGTGGATACACCAAACCAAAAAACCATTGCGGAAGTTTCTGCATTTTTAGGCACAAATAGTAACCAATCAGTCAAAGCGCTCTTGGTTCAAGGTGTTGCAGATGAAACAGGTCAAGTGCCTGTGATTGCATTATTCCTGCGCGGTGACCATGAACTCAACGAAATTAAAGCAGAAAAGCATCCACAGATTGCAGCACCACTTACTTTTGCAACCGATGCACAAATTGCAGCGTTAGGTTTAACTGCTGGCTTTGTTGGTCCACAAGGTTTGGTTGAAAAAGGCATAACTGTGATTGTAGACCGTGCTGCATCAGTACTGTCTGACTTCGTTGCAGGTGCAAACCAAGTTGATCAACACGCAACAGGTGTAAACTGGGAGCGCGATGCACAATATACTGAAGTTTATGATTTACGTAATGTCGTTGAGGGCGATCCATCTCCCGATGGGAAAGGAACTCTGCAAATTAAACGCGGTATTGAAGTCGGTCATATCTTCCAGCTTGGTACTAAATACTCAGAAGCGTTGGGCTGTAAAGTATTAGGTGAAGATGGCAAACCGTTTACTGTTACCATGGGATGCTATGGGATTGGTGTTACCCGTGTGGTTGCCTCTGCCATTGAACAGAACTTTGATGATAAAGGGATTATTTGGCCTGCAGCCATCGCACCATTTGAAATTGCGATTGTGCCAATGAACGCACATAAATCACCACGTACATTAGAAGCAGCAGAAGCACTTTATGCTGAACTTCAAGCTGCAGGTTATGATGTATTACTGGATGATCGTAATGAACGTCCTGGGGTGAAATTCTCTGATCTTGAGCTTACAGGTATTCCGCACCGTATTGTGATTGGTGAGAAAGGTTTAGATGCAGGTACTTTTGAATATAAAGGTCGTCGTGATGCTGAATCTAGCAACCTGACGAAAGAAGAATTACTCATCAAAATTGCTAAATAAGGTTAAACACTAAGCATAAAAAATCCCGCACAAGTTGCGGGATTTTTTTCATTTGGAATTAACAGAATTTCATACCACCATAACAGTTAGGGGTAACGTTTTGGTTTTGTAAAACCTGATTATTAAGTGTTAATCTGGCTGGTTGACCCGTGTAATATCCTGTGTAACCACCAACATCGATATTCATTTTACGCTCGATTGGTGTACCAGCCAATGAACCTAATGCTTCTAACAAACTTACATCTACATTATGCTTATCTTGCATTAACTCAGAAGTTAATGCTTTTGCGACCTGTGGTAGTACTGCAGAAACATCTACCAAATCCGCAGTTGCCAAATAACCTAATTGCACTGGTTCCTTAAACGACATCCACCAACCTTGTTGTGCAATATCTTTTTCATCTGCACCCATCCACTGCACAGGTTTACTTTGCAGAGATAAATACCCTCCTGTGCCATTGAGTGGAATATTGTGAATCATATTTAGGGCTTGGACAAAAGTAATATCCATATTAAGTTCATCCAAACTCGAGCCTGCTGACATTTTAAAGAATGAGTGATCACCAACAGAACCAAACAATAAAGGAGGAAATGTGACATATAACTGGTCTTTTGAAAAGTCAGGTGTTCCATTTACATCACCAGTATATGTCCCAGACTCTGTTGCCGCTAGCGGAATAGAAGCTAATGTTGAACGGATACCCGTAACTATAGCGGACTCCATACGCTGACCAGTCACTACTGTTTCAGGCATCGTAAAATCAGCTCGCATCGATGGAACGGTAATCCCAGTATGTCCTTCTGCGCCAGGTTTACTTGTATAGACACGATCCTGCCCCAACGCAGTCAGTATCCCACTAATTTTTTGGTCAGAGGCATTACCAAATTTAGCTTCTTTAGTAAATGAATGCCCTTGCGTTTGTGCCATTTTCATATAACCACTGAAACTTTTAATCCCGTCATTTGGGTTTTGCACGTTATCTGTACCCAAAGTCAGTAGACCTAAAATTTCTTCTGCACCTAAGCGAAAACCAACCACTTCACGTGTTGACGCACTATTTCCACTAATCGCAAATTCAATAAATGGATTGGTAATTTGTGCACTGGTACCCGCACGTTCACCATTAAACTTTGGGTTACCTGTTGAATCATAGGATTCATTCAAACCACTTAACGAAATATTAGAAATATCAATATCACATCCCGCTTTACCACCAATCGCGTTATTTACACCGCCACAACCTAATTGTAGCGTTTTAATGTTGGCATTAAGCTCCATGAGTGCATCAACACTTAGTTTATAAAAATTTAACCCTTGCGATTGATCTGTCGCAGTCATCAGGTTCAAAAGTGCCTGACCTTGTACATGAGATAACTGATCATCATTTAAAGCCTGCATCGCTTGAGCAGAATTGAATGAAAAAGCTGTACTTAAAATAGATGCAACTAAAATTGTTTTTTTCATTTTATTTCTATCCTTTAGCGTGGCGTAATGCCCAATGTGCTGCGCATGGTTCCACCTGTAAGTGCGACAGATGCGATTTTCTGCATATTGCCATTGGTAGACATTGCAAAGTTTGTTTTAAAGGGTTGAGCAATATCATTTTTATAATTAAATTTCACTTGATTGTCTAAAGTGACCGTATCTGCACTGACGACGACTTTTCCTTTGACACCTAAATGACCTTCCATACGATTCAAGTTAATAGAAGACGTTTGAACAGTTTCATTATTCACTTGATCTTCATTAATCAAACTAAAATAACTACCTAAATTCTTCGGATCAGCCTGTTCTGTGCTATCTAGACTTCTAAACTTAAAGTTCGCATCAAAAGACAAAAAGTTTGAGTTCGGATTAGTATCGGTTGGATCCATTCCAGGAATTACCAACAATTCACCATTGCCATCTAATTTAAAAGCAATTGTGGTCAACACATCATCTTTCTTAGAGAAATTATCGTAAGGTACAAAACCACCGCATTTAGTTGATCCTGTGACGCAGTTGTATTTCGAACCTGGTAATTGTCCAATCGCTAACTCTGCTTTTGCTGCAACTAATAAATGATCTGCACGAATATAAATCCCTTCATCTTCATAACCAATCACACCGTCGGACTGAATTAATGCATCAATATTTCTTAAACCAGCATAATAGTTGACAGCTTCACCAGCATGCAGGCTGTCTTGCCCGTCAATTAAGATAATAGAAGTGGTACTTGGTAAGCCTGTTTTTGAATCAATGCCATAACCTTCGGTAGAAACAATAGCGTTATAACCAATTCCAGTTTTGTTCGTTCCATCATAAGGTGACAGATATTGTTTACCCGACAAGGCCACATTGGCATTTAAATTATAAATTGGAATCCCAATACCCCAAGAACCACCATCTCCTGTCAATTCATTTAAAGAGTTGTCAGAAATAATTCTAGCTTTGGCTGCAATAGACTGAAAGTCCATACCACGAACAGCGATCAGTGAGAACTGGTCACCTTCAAGCTTACTCGATAGCAACTGGTTTAAAATAGGACTGGTTGCACCAATGGTATTTTTAATATTTTCATTGACTAAAAAATTGAGGTTTTTCGCTTGTACGGTATTAATATAAATATCGCCAAAATCAATATAAGCATTTTTATTGTGCAAAGCACCTTGTGCATCACGTGTGGTTAGCGGTCTTAAATTCGAAAACTCAACCGCATAACTGCCTTTTCCTGTGTGCCCAATTTCTAAGGTTGTTGGTAATTGCCCTGCAGCCAAGCCTACCGTATTTTGATTGGTAAAATCAGCAGATAAGCCCAAATGCAAACCACCTTGCCCCACCACAGTATCGTAGCCTGTAACTGCGGTATTTTTAGTTTCAATTACACCATTGACCTTATTCGAAACGTCAAAATTGGCAACATTTTTTTGATGCCCATTAAAAAACAATTTCGCATTGCTTACCGCACCTGATGCACCAAAGCGAATTAAATTTTTATCATCATAACGCAAGTCAATATTGACCCCAGGGTTAGTTGCATTTTGTCGGCTACTAGCAACATCACTCAGGTCTTTCACTCGTCCAAGATTCACAAAATGGTCGGTGGTGCCATTTTTAGTGGTAAAGACCAATCCCTCATCGGCATCAATGTACATATAGCCGTCAGTCGCAAAATTAAAGTTAAAATCATGCATAGATAATTCATGCTTACCTAAACCATGACTAATTTTGGCATTCTGTAACTGGAAGTTTAAATGTGCCGTTTCATTTTGATTGAATAAACCTGCTTTGGTTTCTAATAAAACTTTTAAAGGTGATTTAGTTTCTAAGCCGAACTGACCCAAGCTTTGTGTTTCTTTAGTACAACTATTTCCGACACAGTTTTTTTTGACCAAGTTTAAATCTGCAGTCGATTGAAAAGCATCAATACTCGCATCGATACGCACACCTGCGCCAACATCAGTTTTCCCCACATCTAAAGCAAGCTTACTGATAATAGGCTGGTTATTCTGTCCTTTAATTTCTACATTATGTAAGCCTAAACCCTGTTGAGTTCCAGCCACTAAATCAGGATCATACCAATTGACTTGATTAATCGTGGCTTTAGACATTTCATGGGTGATTACAATACCATCTTGCCCACTTACATCAGACAAATGCTGGTCTGCAATCAGCTCTAAAGCATACACTTGTTGCGCACAAAGTACGCTCAATGTTAATAAATTCAACTGCATTATTTTTTTCATTGTTATTTCCCTATACTGTACTTAATCCTATATTCAACAACGACTTGCTGCTGAACCTGTACAGTTGTAGCTAAATATTTTCACATTGCCAGACATGTGCATATTGCCGTGAATATTTAAGCCCATAAATCCTTTTTCAGCGCCCTGATCAAACAAAGGTACATCTTGCTGAACTAAGTTATAACTACCATCTTGTTGATAATTTCTTCCTTGAAATTTGGTATATACCTCTGAATTTGCATAACCTTCATTTGCTCCCTGCCCTGTACCTGTTTCGATCGCCATGGTTGCAAAACCCAAATTTCTTATTTTTAATGGCTTATCATCATAAAACTTAAGCTGCATTGCCGTTTGTGGGTCATTTTTATGATTAATAATAGTCGTGCCATCTAAAGAAAATTTATCTATTTGTATGGTGCCCTGAATTTGTTTAAATACCAGCCATTTTTTATTGCCGTTATTATCTTCATGGTTATTGGGTGCAATCGCTAAACGACAAAGCACATTATTGTCAGCACAATTTTTACTATAGCGATAATAAACTTCTGTAGGTTTAGTCCCACCATTAAATTTAGAAATATTGCTGAGTTCTAAATTTTCGGCATATTCATGGTTTAACGATAACGTCCAACTGAGGTCTGCTCCACCTTGACCAGTAGCCTGCGTTAATTCATGATTTTCCAGTGCAATTAAATTGGCATGGGTCAAAGGACTACACATCAATGCAATACAAGACAGTTTTTTCAACATGATGATTCTCCTTTTATAGACCTGTTGTTTTAAATTTAAGGTGCTGAATCAGCACACCATCTATTGCAACTGAACCTAGATTCTTAGCAGTACCATCTACACCCTTAAATACAACACCTGTGGCATCCGTATGATCTTTGGCACGCAACATATTATTTGGCAAGCGTTCTACAGTACCAATTGCAATACTACTATGCGTCGCATTACGTCCTTGATACATCGCAGCACTGTCATTGACATTGGCTTTTAGCGGTGTGCCACAACTCACCACATTACAGGTAGAACCTGTAAATGCTGTAGAACCTAAATACCCACCCTTTCCATCTTCATAATTTTGATAAATTTTATTGTAAATTTCAGGAACATTCGGAATACGTGTTACTTCCAGCACAATATTATTGCCTTCCGAACCCACCACAAAAGGCTGATACATATTCCCTAAAACTAAATTGATATTCGGACTGTATAAATACAAACCCTCTGTATCATGAAAAACTGGTGCCAATGAACCATTTATTGCTGGTGTGACCGCCGTTCCATCCAAAGTATCTGATTTTGCTGCTGTACTAATGCGAATCCCTTTACTGTCTAAGTTTGAATCTGTGAAACTTAGATTCGCAGGATTATCATTGGTATTTAAACGCAATAAACTTGCCATACCCAAGGTTTGATGATGATTTGGATTATCAGAGTCTAAAGTCTGAAATAGTCGCGTTTGAGAACCATTTAGGCTTAAACCATTGGCAACAAACTGAGTACGTAAACGGTGCTCTTTATCTAAACCAGATTTTGGCGCCCCAGTGCTTGGATCCACCTCTGCACTTGAGTTCAACTGACGTGAAAAAATATCAGTCCAAAAGCCCAATTTAATATTATTATCACTTTCAGTTGCTGTAGTAGTTGCGAGCGGTGCCTCTAGTGCTAAATAACCAACATCTTTTTCTACATTTTTAAATTGTTTGACTTTTTCTGTACCTGCACGGAATAACCATGGATTGTCTGCAGAACCCCAGTTAAAACCCTGATTGCTATAACGACTGCTTAAAGAGTTATCACTTTTAGATAATGCCAGACCATAAATAAAGACATCTGCTTTGGTTCTTAAAGATTGCACAGGAGAACCTAATGCAGCAATTTCCGCTGCCTGTTCAGCCGATTGTATAATTTGAGCATAAACTTCTGCCACAGCAGACTTGGCTGTATCTTCTGCAAGTTGACTCGCATTATATTTAGCCCGAATATCAGCCGATGCTGTTTCTTTGGTTATTTCAGCCTGTATTAATGTGTCTACTTGTGAGCCAACTTGGTCTTCTCGAGTGAAGTTGCCAAGCCCTTTATAAAAATCAGAATTCAATAAATCATTATTATCTTCTGCCGACCGACTCCCATATAAAAGATCAAGCATTTCATAAGTGTTTGTAATAGCATATTCTTTTGCTTTCTTTTCATACTTTAAAACGCCAGTTGGATCCTCGCTAACTGGTCGTGTGGTATATGCAGTAGTTCCATCTTTTTTTAAACTCTTTCTACGCCCCGAAGTCCCATCCCTATAGTCTGCAAGACGCTGATTGTAATAATTCTTGAGCGTCTCATTATTAAAAAAACCTTCACGAACATCAAATGTAAATGTTTCTGTTTTCGCTTCAACATCTTTTTCAATATTTTTAGTATATTCTTGATACAGAGTTGAATATTGACTTGTATAGGTTTGTTCATAAGTTGAACGGTAAGTTTCGTTATATTTATGTGCTGCCTTACCTTCTAAAACACTTTGATTATAAGTATTGTTATAAACCGTATGGTATGCACTTTCTGCCAACTGCGCATAATTCTCCCCCGTCGGGATAATACGAATAAAGCCCGTATCATATTGACTAGGGTTTTCTAGCCCACGTGTATAGCTCGACCCTGTTGATAGGTCATTCGGTTGCTGAAACACCATTTTGAAATCATCAAGGACTAAAGCAACCCCTTCGCCTGTGGTATTTGACAAAGAGTCATCGGAGAGTGCTTGTAAAGCATAACTCGGGTTCGTCAAAAGTAAGCCTATCGCAGTGGCTAAGCAACGCTTACGAAAAGGGAAAGTAATTGCGTGTTCAGTCATCTCGACCTTCCTTTTATCTGATGCTCCGCATCTTTCTTTTATTTATCTATGACTTGGCTATTTATTAGGGTGTTTTTATCCTTAAAAACGTGATTATGCCAAACCAATCTCAAATTTAATTATGCTGAATATTAATACAAATGCAAAAAAAAACTGGCTAAACAGCACAGCTTTCCGATGAATGAAAAAAGCGAACCTTTCGGCTCGCTTTCTTTTAATCTGAATTAGTCTATCAGTTATGCTTTAGGTAAAGTCACACCTGTTTGCCCCTGATACTTACCACCACGGTCTTTGTACGAGGTTTCACAAACTTCATCTGATTCAAAAAATAGCATTTGCGCCACGCCTTCGCCAGCGTAAATACGTGCAGGCAAATTAGTCGTATTAGAGAATTCTAAGGTGACATGCCCTTCCCACTCAGGTTCTAACGGAGTGACATTGACAATAATACCGCAACGCGCATAGGTCGACTTACCCAAACACACCGTCAAGACATTACGCGGAATACGGAAATATTCAACAGTACGCGCCAAGGCAAACGAGTTTGGCGGAATGATGCACACATCTGATTCAATATCGATAAAACTTTTTTCATCAAAGTTTTTTGGATCGACAATTGCGGAGTGAACATTGGTAAAGACTTTAAATTCACGTGCACAACGTACATCATAACCATAACTAGAAACACCATAAGAAATGAGTTTCTCGCCATTTTCGTCAAAGCGAACTTGGTTTTCTGCATACGGTTCAATCATGCCGTGTTTTTCGCTCATTTCGCGAATCCAACGATCAGACTTAATTGCCATTTATTTTCTATCCAAAATATGAATGTTTAACTGTGCTGTACTTTAACTGAAATCTAAGTTAATGAAAACCAGCCGTTTCCCTCACATCGCTTTTTTAAGTGCAATGATTAGGGGCTGTTGACAATTCGTCTATGTTTGCGACATGAGAGATATATCTCGCAAGGTTTTTTAGCTGATATAAGGCATGGGACAGGAAATTTAGTCATTCTAAATGACTGGCACATAACGCAATAGCAGCAAAAAATATGCTTGTCCCCTTGCGCAGCAAACAAAGCAATGCTTTGTTCTCGCTCATGTGGCTAAAACTTTCTCAGATTGCGTTATGAAACTTGGCAATAGACCCACTATTCCCTGCGTTTCATGCCTGATCTGCTCAGTTTTAGCCTACAGCGCAAGCCATTTATGAAATGTCAACAGACCCTATTTCCAGTAGATACAACTTTTAGATACAACGTTGGCTTTATAGACTCAACAAAGCCGAATAACTTAAAGGAATTGAAAAGCTCAGCAACACAATAGAAGCTGTTTTTTGTAGATTGCACTGATTGAGCCAGCTAATTTTATTTTTAGCGAGCACCGAACCAATAAATGTCCAGAAAAAAGCAATCGGCACGATTAAACATAAAAATGCCAACATGTGTGCCACATAATAGTCTGCTTTTACCCATGCAATCGTTGGGAAAATTGCAGAGGCGAACAACAATGCTTTAGGATTCAGTAAAGTCGCTAAAAATAGCTCACTCGCACGGATCGTAGGTTGATTAAAGCTTTGCTCGACTTTAGCCGTGCGCCATAATTTAATCGCCAAGAAAATAATATAGCTTGCACTGAATAATTTTAGAATGGTGGGCAACAACGGGAGATGAGTAGACACCGTACCAATTAAGGCGCCCCAAAGTGTAATAGAAATCAAATAACCCAATGCTTCTGCTGGAATTAATCGGAAAGATTTGCGGATACCAACCTGAATACCTGATGATGCAAGCAAGGTATTGGTTGGCCCTGGTGTCAATAAAATTGTGATCACCAAACCGATAAAAAACCATGAAATCATGCATTGACCTCACTACTGAATGAGCGCAGATTAAAATAGTTCATTGCAATTGGCAAAAAGTATTTTGTAAGACAAATTCTTGATCAGTTTAACATTTTAAATTTATTATTTTATTCAATCACTTATATAAAAAATATTTTTTAATTAAATGGTAACTTATAAGTCATTTTATCTTAACATTTTTAAGGTATTTAGAGATTAAACACCATTAAATCAGATGCTTGTGTATTTTTTAATCAAAAAAAATAGCTCACCGAAGTGAGCCAAATTTTCAAAATATTGTGACTTAGCTTTTAAAGATGAATCAGTCAAAATTTAAAGAATGATAACTTAATGACTGCAACTGCAATCATTCCAAGCTGAGATCCCTCACTAGAAAATACGATTCTGATCTTTTTCAGCTTTAGGCAGTTTTTTTGCAATTTGCTGAGCAATCGCAATGTAACTATCGGCAGCATCATCGCCTGCAATCACTGACGGCGTACCTGCATCGACATTTTCACGAATACTGACATTCAATGGTAAACGCCCAAGTAACGGAATGTCATATTGTTCTGCCAGTTTATCGCCACCACCTTGACCAAAAATTTGTTCTTCGTAGCCGCAGTTTGAGCAGATATGCGTCGACATATTCTCAATTACGCCCATCACAGGAATTTGCACACGATTAAACAGCTCGATGCCTTTCACAGCATCCATTAAGGCAACATTTTGTGGTGTAGTCACAATCACCGCTCCCGTTACAGGAATACGCTGTGCAAGGGTCAGTTGAATATCCCCCGTTCCTGGTGGCATATCAATCATCAACACATCTAAATCTGGCCATAAGGTTTGATTAAAGAGCTGCATTAATGCACCTGTGGCTTTTGGTCCACGCCACGCTACAGGTGTATTGTGGTCACCTGTTAAATGTCCGATGGATAACACAGGCATCCCAAAAGCATCCAACGGCACAAACTGCTCGGCTTCAATCATTGGGGTTCTGCCTGCATTGCCGAGCATGGTCGGAATACTTGGACCATAAATATCGGCATCCAATACGCCAACTTTTAAGCCGAGCTTTTGCAAAGCTAAAGCCAAATTTACTGTAGTGGTAGATTTTCCAACCCCGCCTTTGCCTGAAGATACCAAAATTACGTTTTGAATACGCGGATGTTTCGGCACATCACGTTGGTGTGGCGCAGCTTTTTGAATCGGTGGATTATTCGGATCGGCTTCTTGCATTGAACTTTGGCCCGCAGCATCGACCACCGGTGGTAAATGAGATGTTGCAGTCTGTGTGGTCGATGTTGCGCAGCTTTCATCTTCAGCATGTTGATGCCCACAACTTTCTTTTTTCTGTCCAGATTTCTGCTGAATCACATGCATATTCAGTTCTTTAATGCCGCATTTTTCTAAAGCATCTGCCAGTTCATCATGAATTTGTTGTAAATGTTGTTTTTCTTCAGGATAAGTATTGATGGTGATTTGCAGAATATCACCTTGCACATTCACTTGAGAAATACGATCTTTTAAAGCATGTTCAGATTCAGGCAATATATAACTTTGTAGCACGTGCTGAATAGCTTCCTCATTCACCGTATGCGAAGGTGAAAAAACTGATTTAAGTGAAGAAAGCCAAGACATAGATTTACTCCAAAGTTTGGAAATACCGCGATTTTGATAGTGTAACGATAATTCAGTATAAGGTTAAGTCGTGCTATCACTGAAATACTTAATTCTGAGTATATTGCTTGGTTTTTGACATGATTTATCTTCAAATGCAGACCAAGAGCTTGTTTCGATATTGTATTTAGCCTTCTAAGCGGATTTGAAAAGAATTCCTGGAATCCCTTGTGCATCTATGTGCTATCTAAGGTAAAATTGCCCGAATTGCATCGTCCCTATTTGAGAGAGTTATATCCGTGCGTCAAATTTTAGTCACTAACGCCCTACCATACGCCAATGGTCCGATCCATATGGGTCACTTACTCGGTTATATCCAGGCAGATATCTGGGTTCGCGCCATGCGTGCAATGGGACATGACGTGACTTATGTCTGTGCGGATGATGCGCATGGTACAGCAATCATGCTGCGTGCCGAAGCCAACGGGATTAGCCCTGAACAGCAAATTGCCAATGTGCAACAAGAACACATTCGCGATTTTGACGGTTTTGGTGTGCATTTTGATCATTATGATTCAACGCATAGCGACACCAACCGCGCACGTGCCAGCGAAATTTATGTCAAAAACCGTGATGCAGGCAATATTGCTGTTCGTCCCGTCACGCAATTATTTGACCCTGAAAAAGGCATGTTCTTATCAGATCGTTTTATTAAAGGCACTTGCCCAAAATGTAAAGCGGAAGATCAATACGGCGATTCTTGCGAAGTTTGCGGCACAACCTATAATGCGACTGAGCTGATTAATCCAAAATCGACTTTGAGCGGTGCAACGCCAGTAGAAAAATCATCAGATCATTACTTCTTTAAATTGCCTAATTTTGGCGAATATTTGCAAAAATGGACACGCGATGAAGGTCGTTTGCCAGTTTCGATCGCCAACAAATTAGATGAATGGTTTGAAAATGGCTTGAATGACTGGGATATTTCACGTGATGCACCATATTTTGGTTTTGAAATTCCAGACGCACCAAATAAATATTTTTATGTATGGGTTGATGCACCAATTGGTTATATGTCGAGTTTTGAAAACTACGTAAAAACCAAACGCCCTGACCTAAATTTTGACGATTACTGGAAAAAAGATTCAGACAAAGAAGTCTATCACTTCATTGGTAAAGACATCGTATATTTCCACGCTTTATTCTGGCCTGCAATGTTAGATGGTGCGGGTTATCGCACGCCTACAGGTTTATTTGTAAATGGTTTCTTGACTGTAAATGGTCAAAAAATGTCGAAATCTCGCGGCACATTTATTAAAGCAGAAACGTATTTACAGCATTTAAATCCTGAATATTTACGCTATTACTTTGCATCAAAACTGTCTGATAAAGTTGAAGACTCTGACTTAAATCTGGATGATTTTGTGCAGAAAGTAAACTCTGATCTTGTAGGTAAAGTGGTGAATATTGCCAGTCGTTGTGCCAAATTCATCAACACTAAATTTGATAACAAATTAAGTGCAAACTGCGCTGAACCTGAGTTAGTACAAAGCTTTATTGCTGCAGGTGACTCGATTGCCAAAGCATACGAAGAGCGTGAATTCTCTGCGGCAATTCGTGAAATTATGGCGCTTGCTGACCGCGCCAACCAATATATTGATGAGAAAAAGCCTTGGGCTTTAGCCAAAATTGAAGGCGAAGAACAGCAAGTTCATGACGTATGTTCTGTAGGGATTAACCTATTCCGTCAATTGGCGATTTATCTTGCGCCTGTACTGCCAACCTTGGCTGAACAAGTTCAAGCCTTCTTACAGTTAGATAGCTTTAACTTTGAATCACGTAAAACTGTTTTAGTCGGTCATGAAATTGCGTTGTTCCAACCACTCATGCAACGTGTTGATCCGAAAGCGGTAGCTGCAATGGTAGATGCATCTAAAGATTCTTTAGCCGCACCTGCTGAAGCACCAAAAACGGAAAAGAAAAAAGAAAAAGCCAAAGAGAAAAAAGCAGAACCAAAAGTCGGTGAAGCGGAAATTATCACGATTGATGACTTTGTCAAAATTGATTTACGTATTGCAGAAGTTTTAGAGGCTGCAACCGTTGAAGGTTCAGACAAACTGCTTCAATTAACTTTAAATGTAGGTGAAGCTGAGCCACGTAATGTGTTTAGTGGTATTCGTGAATTTTATCAACCAGAAGATTTAAAAGGCAAATTGGTGGTGATGGTGGCTAACCTTGCACCTCGTAAAATGCGTTTTGGTATTTCTAACGGTATGGTACTTGCTGCGGGTAATGGCGAAGGTGTTTGGGTGATTTCACCTGAATCTGGCGCAAAACCGGGTGATAAAGTGTCTTAATTTTTAGACACTGATAAAAAGCCCTGCTATATTTTAGTGGGGTTTTTTTATAGTTATAAATAATGAATAGATGGATAAAGTTTTTTTGCTTAGTTCTACCAATAGTCTTGATAATTATTAGTTTGCTAGCTACCTATTTTATTTTTACCAACAAAGCTTTTCAAATTGGAGTAACCTCCTTGATTGATCCAAATTTAGGAGCTTCTTTAGGTAATTTGTATGGAGGAGTTATAGGTACTCTCTTAAGTGCATCAAGCATATTCCTCTTGATTTATACAATTATTAATCAAAAAGATGAAGCACAGAAAAATAATTTAAAGTCTAATTTTTTTAAAATGATTGATTATCACGGTAATCCTCCCTAAAAATAATTGAGTTTAAAAGTAGAAAATCGAATAACCTTGATTTAAGGAGATTTTCTCTGAAAACATCTAAGTATTCAGACAGCTTGATCATGAGTATCTTGAAGCAAGCTGAAGCAGGAACACCCATACCGAACTTGTGCCGCGAACATGGTATGAGCTCTGCTACATTCTACAAGTGGAAGTC
>NZ_VPBI01000019.1:0-44429 GCF_013418795.1 Acinetobacter sp. YH12120
TCGTTCGATTGCTGGTTTTTTAGCAGGCGTATTTTCTTCACTATGTGCGTATCAACTTTGCCAAAAGAATAAGCCTAAAATTCATGTGATTAAATCTTTGGCTTATCCGTAACTGGGGTTATATTAACAATTAAAACTCAAGAAAAATAGTCCTTAGTTAAATCAAACGACACTTCATGTCGTGTCGCTTATATCTCTGACCTGAAGGACAGAGTTTTACGCTCCATTTGATAAAAATAATTCAGATCAGATCCGACTGTGTCCAGCACCTTGGCAACTTCAAGGTGAAGCCTATATTTTAAATTATTGGCTCAGCCCGCATTTTTTAAATCTGGCACAGCCTTTTGGCTTAGCACCTTCTTTTTTAGGGCGTCTTGTTCAAGTCATGTGGGTACGTTATAACGCTAGCCCCATTGGCGCTTATGATGAGCTGCTGATTTTAGATCATCCTCTATTTAGGCAGCGTCGTTTATCTACCATTCCTAAAATTTTTGTTTCAACTGAGTCTTCTGTGCAACACGGACAACAGCTTTGGGGTATTCCGAAAGAACTGGCAAGCTTTGATTGGGATATTCAAGATCGACAGATGAGTTGCAAAATACAACACGCAGATTTGCAATTCGCCATTCAACTTGAAAAATGCAATACGCAACGTAGCTTTATTGATAGTCATTACATCCCTGCTGCGCTTTTAAAAATTCAGCAAACATGGCAAGGGAAATCTTATCAATTTAATCCTTCTTTTCGCGGCAGATTAATCCCACTCAAACATGCGTCTTGGCAATCGAATCCAAGTTTGTTTCCTGATTTTAATCAGGCACGCTTCATCAATGGTTTTTACGTGCTTGAGTTCGAACTGACTTTTCCAGAAGCCGAAATCTCTACTCTGGTTTAACCGTTCCACGTGAAACAGATTAACAAAGACAACCCAAGGTTTAGCTACGTGGTCGATCCCAAAATTTTCTAAAGTTTTTACACATTTCAATGCTGATTTTTTTGGCGCGACGCGACACAAAGGTCATGCTAATAAAACCATGTGTTTGATCTAAATATTCTACATATTTTACCGTGACAGCATGTTGACGTAATTTATGTGCATAAATTTCAGCTTCATCATGCAAAACGTCATGCCCTGCTGTGACCACAAAGGCAGGCGCTAGTTTTTTCAATTTGCCAAAAGTTGGCGAAATGATTGGATCATCCAAAGCGACCTGATGCTGTGTGACATAGTGCTGGGTGACAAAATCAATATCTTGTCCCGTCAACACCAAACCATCTTTATAAGCAAAGAATGAAGGATGGCGACTCTTAAAATCTAAGGCTGGATAAATTAAAAATTGTGCGTCAGGTGCATAGGCTGAATGAGCACTACGCTGTGCAACCACCGCTGCAATATTACCACCCGCACTATCGCCTGCCACCGCTATGCGATTTTTTAAAATTTTCATTTCTCGACGATGTTGATATGCCCATGCCAAAGCATCTTCACAGACTTGAATAATCTGCTGTGGACTAGCTTCAGGCGCGAGTGGATATTCCACACTCAACACTTGTGCATGGGCATGTACCGCCATTAAGCGGCAAAATTCGTCATGACTGTCTAAACCACCCACCACAAAACCACCACCATGATAAAACACGATTAAAGGCAATTTTTTATGTGGTGCAGGATGATAATAACGCGCTGCGATATTGCCACTGGCTAAGTTTAAACGGATTTCTTCAACTCGTTTGACCGCAGTTGGAGTGCTCAGAATAGATTGCATTTGTCGATCAAATGCCTGTCTAGACTGTACAGGGTCAGCACCAATAAAACCAATTTTCCCTTGTTTTAATTGTGCCGCCATCATGCATTTAATAAATGGATCAAGGTCTGGATAATGATACGGATAACCCAAAGCTTGAGCCAAAGTATGATGTACTCGACTTGGTAACTTATTTAATGCACGTGCAGCAGCACCTTGTCCTTTGTGCAATTTATTTTTGAGAGATGAATTCAAAATTTGCATGCCTGTTCCTTTTTATATGTCTGCATGATTTGCCTAAACGCTTCATAATTTCTTCATGATCAACAGCACAGTGACCATTTTGTTATACAAGTGCTTCAATCGTTATACACATTCAAATTACCTATACGCTACCCTGCTTTTATGACGCTGTCATTGACACTATTGCGGTCTATGATTGATGTTTCAGACAAATTTACCTCATCGGCTCAGGAGGCAGAGCATGACAAAAAAATTGATCTTACTTTCGTGCGCAACTGCCATTTTAGCCGTAGGTTGCGTGGTCGTGCCTGACGAAGGTTACTACGATGGACGATATGAGCCACGCTATGACCGTCGCTATGATGATGATCATCGACGGTATGACAATGATCGGCAGCGTTGGGAATATCAACAAGGTAAAAATCGGGTTGAGTTAGAGCGTCGTAAACGTGAACTAGAACGTCGTGAATGGGAACAAAAACGACAACAGCAATTACAGCAACAACGCTATGAACAAGAGCGACAACGTTTAGCAGAGCAGCGTAAACGCTTATCGGAACAGCAGCGTAAACAGCTTGAGCAAAAGCGTAAGCAGCAAATTGAAGCTGAACAAAAAAAGCGTGAGGAAGCACGTAAACGCTGGCAACAACAACGTGATGCACAACAAAAGCGCTGGCAGGAAAACCGTAAAGACCGTGAACAACGACGTGATCGTGATTGAGTCTTGCAGCAAAGCAAAACAAATGAGGTAAAAAAAGGGCTTATTCAGAAGTTAGATAAGCCCCGAAAACACATTTAGCAATACACAAGAAACTACAGCGATATAGCATCTATGCGCAAAGAATAAGCAGTGTTAGGTTTTGTGTAAAATATATAATTACTCTCGATTAAGCTGTTTTAGCGATTAATCAACCAAAACTTAAAAACTCTAATCATACGCATGCACAATATAGTGAACAAACACCCAGTCGAATCCTGTTGATAAAACAGTGTTTTTAGCTATCTCCGTAATAAAAGCACTGGTTTAGCTGAATAATCAGCTCCCTATTACCATACTTTTTTAAACAAAAAAATATTATAAGTTTCAAAGTTTAATTTGCTTCATTCATCCGCCGACATCTTGATTCAAAATGTATTTTTTTGACCAAATTTCATGGCAATGAAAATTAATCTACTGGCACGCTTGAATTTTGCCTGCCCTGCCCCGATTTCTTAGCTAATTACGAACTTCTCTAACCATGGCAGTTCAGCAATAACGCAGTTAGCACTGACGCCAAAGGACTGTACATGTTTAAAAACCCATTTAAACGGAGTAAATCAATGGCAACTGAGCAGAACGAACAAACTCAAGACCTTGAGCAAGAGCAGACGGAACAACAAACAGCGCAAGATACTGAGCAAGCAGAAGTTCCCGTTGAGTCTTTACAAGAACAACTGAGCAAACTTGAAGAAAACCTAAAATTGGAAAAAGCACGTACTGCCAATGCAGTTTACGAAGCGGAAAAAACCAAAGAGCGTTTAGAACGTGAAGCAGATACAGCTAAAAAGTTTGCTTTAGAAAAGTTTGCTAAAGAATTATTGGATTCTGTAGACAACCTTGAGCGTGCTATTGCCGCCAATGGTGATGAAAAAACTGCCTTGTCTGAAGGTGTGGAACTGACCTTGAAATCATTACTGACCACTTTAGAAAAGTTTGGTGTGGTGGTGATTGATACAGCCAATGGTTTCAATGCAGACCTGCATCAAGCCGTAGGGATTGATCCAAATGCAAAAGCCAATGAAATTGGCAACGTATTACAAAAAGGCTACACCTTACATGGTCGCTTACTCCGCCCTGCAATGGTGATGGTTGGCGCTTAAGCCTTATAAAATCGAGAGTTGATAAAAAATTTTCATCTAAACAACTTGAAAAATTTTGATTGGCTCTCATATCGAATAACAAGTGAAAACATTGCAAAAGAATTTTTGAGGAAACATCCAAATGGCTAAAATCATTGGTATTGACTTAGGTACAACTAACTCATGTGTAGCGGTACTTGAAGGCGACAAAGTTAAAGTAATTGAAAACGCAGAAGGCGCACGTACAACTCCATCTATTATTGCTTATAAAGATGGCGAAATTCTTGTAGGTCAATCTGCAAAGCGTCAGGCTGTAACTAACCCGAAAAACACATTATTCGCAATTAAGCGTTTGATTGGTCGTCGTTATGAAGACCAAGCGGTACAAAAAGACATTGGTCTTGTGCCTTACAAAATCATCAAAGCAGACAATGGCGATGCTTGGGTTGAAGTGAATGACAAGAAACTTGCACCACAGCAAATTTCTGCAGAAACTTTGAAAAAGATGAAAAAGACTGCCGAAGATTATTTGGGCGAAACAGTTACTGAAGCCGTGATTACTGTACCTGCGTACTTTAACGATGCACAGCGCCAAGCAACCAAAGATGCGGGTAAAATTGCAGGCTTAGAAGTTAAACGTATCATCAACGAACCAACTGCTGCTGCGCTTGCATTTGGTATGGACAAGAAAGAAGGCGACCGTAAAGTTGCTGTATATGACTTGGGTGGTGGTACTTTTGACGTATCGATCATTGAAATTGCAGACCTTGATGGCGACCAACAAATTGAAGTGTTATCAACCAACGGTGATACCTTCCTTGGTGGTGAAGACTTTGACAATGCCTTGATCGAATACTTGGTTGAAGAGTTCAAAAAAGAGCAAAACTTCAACTTGAAACAAGATCCATTGGCATTACAACGTCTGAAAGAAGCGGCTGAGAAAGCAAAAATCGAGCTTTCATCTTCAAATGCGACTGAAATCAACTTGCCATATATCACTGCAGACGCAACAGGTCCGAAGCACTTGGTGATGAACGTGACTCGCGCCAAACTTGAAGGTTTGGTTGCTGATTTAGTCGCTCGTACCATTGAGCCATGTAAAGTTGCGCTACAAGATGCAGGACTTTCAACTTCTGACATCTCTGACGTGATTTTGGTGGGTGGTCAATCACGTATGCCACTTGTACAACAAAAAGTACAAGAATTCTTTGGCAAAGAGCCACGTAAAGACGTAAACCCAGACGAAGCTGTTGCAATTGGTGCAGCAATTCAGGGTGCCGTATTGTCTGGTGACAAAACTGACGTATTGCTTCTAGACGTAACTCCGTTAACGCTTGGTATTGAAACTATGGGTGGCGTGTTGACGCCAATCATTGAGAAAAACACCACGATTCCTGCGAAGAAATCTCAAGTGTTCTCAACAGCGGCAGAC
Organism: Acinetobacter sp. YH12120; assembly: GCF_013418795.1. NCBI lineage: Bacteria > Pseudomonadati > Pseudomonadota > Gammaproteobacteria > Moraxellales > Moraxellaceae > Acinetobacter > Acinetobacter sp. YH12120. The sequence goes on from NZ_VPBI01000019.1 coordinate 5,260, forward strand.
AACCAGCCTGCAGTAGACATTTCAGTTTACCAAGGTGAGCGTAAAATGGCTCAACAAAACAAATTGTTGGGTAACTTCCAATTAGGTGACATTCCACCAGCGCCACGCGGTGTGCCACAAATTGAAGTTTCGTTCGACATTAACGCTGACGGTATCTTGAAAGTGTCTGCAAAAGACAAGAGCACAGGCAAAGAACAATCGATTCAAATTAAAGCAAACTCTGGTTTGAGCGATGCTGAAATTGAAGCGATGATTAAAGATGCTGAAGCAAATGCTGAAGAAGACCGTAAGTTTGAAGAACTTGCAAAAGCACGTAACGAAGCGGATGCTTTAGTTTCTTCTGCTCAAAAAGCAGTAAAAGACCTTGGTGAACAAGTGACTGCCGATGAAAAAACTGCGATTGAAACAGCAGTGACTGAGCTTGAAGCCAGCACTAAAGAAAATGATGTAGATGCGATCAAAGCGAAAACTGAAGCGCTTCAAAACATCATCATGCCAATTACGCAACGTGCGTATGAAGCTGCACAAGGTCAAGGCGGTGCACAAGGTTTTGACCCGAATGCATTCCAAGGCGATGCAGGTCAAAAAGCCGATGATGGCGTAGTCGATGCTGAATTCACTGAAGTCAAAGATGATAAAAAATAATTTGTCGCTTTAACGCACATCAAAAACCGCGCTGCAAGCAATTGCAGCGCGGTTTTTCTTTTCGATATCCATACACTGACTTCAAGATTTAAATGAAAGAGCACAGACAATTGGACGCTCAACCGAGTACAATAGATAAAATGATGCTCTAACTGCAAATAGATTGAGTTTCTGCCCTACTTTCGGCTACAGTAAACCCAAAAAAGGATGCCGCTAGCAATGCGTTTGTTTCTATTGGGTGCAATCATACTGTTTTCTATCTTGCTGATTTATCAAAATATTCAACATCCTCATACACGACACAATACTGCACTAGATCATTTAAAACATCCTTTAGATACTCGCTTACGTTATCGTATTGCTGAAGTCGATCCGCGTTTTGGCTTAAGCCATGCCGATTTACTACAACTGAGTCAGGAAGCCACCCATATTTGGAAACAAGGGACGGGACAAGATTATTTTGTATATGACCCGAACGCCAAGCTCGCCATTCACTTGATTTATGATCAACGTCAAGATGAATCAAACCAACGCCAACAACAACTTACAGCCATTGAACAACGCCAACAACACTGGAACAATCAAAACCAAAATATTCAAGCACTAAAACAAGAAATTGCAGATAAAAATCAACAACTTGATGCAAAAAAAATGCTATTTGAACAACAACTTGAACAATACAATCGTCAAGTACAGCAAATTAACCAAAGTGGTGGGCTACATCCTTCGCAACAGGAAATTTTTGCAGCCAAAAAACAAGAAATCCAGCAACACATGTGGAGTTTAGAACACGAAATAGCGCAATTTAATCAGCAAATTAACCAGCTCAATCAACAAGTCGATGCCCTCAATCAACTTAATCAAGACATTGATGTATCCATCCAGCAATTTAATGCACGTTTTCAACCACGTTTATTTGATAAAGGCAGCTTTGATGGTCAGGCCATTCGGATTTATGAGTTTCAATCTAAAGATGATTTACGTCTAACTTTGGCGCATGAATTTGGTCATGCTTTGGGTTTAGCACACCATAACGACCCTTATGCCTTAATGTATCCAATGCTAAAAGATCAGCAGTTGCAGAATTTCCAACTGCGCCCTGCCGATCTCGATTTACTCCATGCACGGCATTGAGCAATCTGGCAAACTGAAGTGACTAAAACACAAAACTCCCCTCACCCTGTACGATAGTTGCATATCCATTACACGTGCAAAGGCAGCAAATTTACTCATTTCATGTTATTGTGAAGGCTCTGTATAACCCTGAACGATCTGTGGAGATTCATGTGAGTTACTACCATATCCTGATTGAAGTAAATGACCACATCAGCACGATTGAACAAAGCCGTGATATCGAAATTTTTGATATTGTTGAGCTTCAACCTTGTCTCCACTCGATTTTATTGCCGTATTTTAATGAGCAAGTGATTGAACTTGAAGATGAAAATATTGAATACAAAGATATTTTGCATCTTGAGGTTAGACAGACCTTATTACCAATTGAACACCTGATTGAAGAAGAACAGCGTTTGCTGCCAAGTGATACCGACATCACCATTTCAGCTTATGAAATTTTTAATAACAAAGAATTAAGCCAAGATGTCACGACTGTGATTTTTGATTTGCTTGAAGCAGTGAAAATTGAACCTTAATCCCCTGTTTTAAGACAAAAATTAAAAAGGTCTGCACATTTGCAGACCTTTTTAATGCAATCACAACAACTTATTGCATCATTTGTTTGGCCGCTTCATTACGAAACGCTCTTAAAATTTGCTGCCCTGCCCGACCTGTTGCAGCCAAGCCGAGTCGAGTCTGTTCCTGACGAATCGCTTGACGGGTTTTGTCGCCAATTAAACCATCCACTTCACCAATGTCATAACCACGGCTTAACAAAAAGCGTTGAATTTCACGGCGTTCTGCGCGGGATGTACCTGCATCATCGGTTGGCCAAGCGGTGCGGAATGCAGACTGCCCCATTAAACGATCTGATAAATGCGCAATCGCTAAGGCATAACTTTCTGCTGCGTTATAGCTATAAATGGCATCGAAGTTTCTAAACACTAAGAATACAGGGCCATTCGCACCTGCAGGTGCCATCAAGCCTGCCTGACTACTGCCCGATAAATTGCCCTGAATTAATGCCGAACCATCTGCACGAGTCAACCCACGATTAACCCAACTGCTGAGGGATTTTTTATTGCGTCGCCCTTCACCACTCAAAGACATGCCTGCAGGCACTTTGACTTCAAAGCCCCACGGCTGCCCTGTTTGCCAGCCGCGACGTTTTAAAAAGTTAGCGGTGGAAGCCAAAGCATCTGGAATACTAGATACTAAGTCACGGCGACCATCACCATCAAAATCGACCGCCAACTCATCATAGGTCGATGGCATAAACTGAGTATGCCCAAACGCCCCTGCCCATGAGCCTTTTAATTGTGATTCAGTGACATCACCACGTTGCAATAAACGCATGGTGGTAAAAAACTCACCTCGGAAATAGCTTTGACGGCGTCCTTCACAGCTCAAGGTACCTAGCGCTTGCAATAATGGATAGGATCCTGAAATCGCACCAAAGTTACTTTCTACACCCCAAACCGCCACTACGGTTTCTGCAGGTACGCCATAGGCTGCTGCAACACGATTGAGCACATCACGGTGCTGTGCCAATTTCTGCTGTCCTGCCTGCACGCGCTCATCATCGACCAAGCCTGAGAGATAATCCCAGATTGGCGTAGAAAATTCAGGTTGGTAATTTAAACGCTCAATGACTGAATAATCTGGACTGAGATTTTGAGTATAGCGATCATAACTGCTGCCACTCACCCCTTTGGCAATGGCTTGGCTGCGTAAATTGGCCAAACAACTTTGAAAATGGTTTTGTGGTTGAAAATTTGCAGATGTACTGACCGTTGGTGTTACGGTGACAGATTTTCCATTGATAATCAGTTCTGCCTGAACCTGAGTAGCTGCCATTGCAGCTGTCGCAAAAATCACAGCGAAACGATGCATAATACCCTTTAATGTGTTTTGAATTTAAATCTTGGCTTTACCATAACACCTTCAGCCACAGAGATCAGATGAAAATCTGTAACTTTAAATTCATTTACACAGTTTTAAATTCATTTTCTCGTTTTAAATTTAAAACACTTATCCACAAGTACAGCATCTCACATTTTTAAATTCAAAATCACAACACATGATAAGACTTTTAAATTTAAAAGTTTAAATTCAAATTAAACCAACCCAAGTTACCCACAAAACACGACATTCACTGCATATTTACGATGTATTGCTTTGAATTTAAAAGTAGCTTTTTAAATTTAAAGATCAAAAGAACCGCTACTTTATTTAAATTCAAAACTGCAGATCTATCTTTAAATTCATTTCTGATATTTAAATTCAAAGTTGAAGCATCGCTTTAAATTTAAAACGCGCTATTTGAATTTAAAGTTTTGAATTCATAATTATCATCTGTTTCCCATCAGACTTGTGCGCATTTTTATTTTAAGTATTGCTTTGCTACGGTGATGGTTGCTTATTCAGCCTGATCTATCTTAATCAACCTAAAATTACAGCGTCAATCCTAGACAGATTAACGGTAGAACACCTTAAAAATAGGCAGAATAAAAACGTGAAAGTATAAAAAAGCGCTCATCGTGATGAGCGCTTTGGTGTCATTTTTAAATTTACAAGCTCATATCAGCACTGAGCGCCAATGGATTTGGTAAAATTTTTGCCAATTGGCGGCATAAATCTGTCAATTCAGCGGCATCATTCGGCATTAAAGTAATATGCCCAATTTTACGGCCTTCACGCTCAGTTTTATTGTACAAATGCAAATGTGCGCCATTCAATGCCAACACATCTTCAGTTTTGGGATGCTGACCAATAATATTGACCATCACCGTTGGACGTACCACTTCAGTTGAGCCTAACGGTAAACCTGCTACAGCACGAATATGGTTCTCAAACTGCGAACACACCGCGCCTTCAATTGACCAGTGACCTGAGTTATGCACACGAGGTGCCATCTCGTTGGCATACAAGCCCTTGTCAGTGACAAATAGCTCTAGCGTTAATACACCAACATAATTTAAGTGATTGAGCAGGCGAGTGATGTAGTCTTGCGCCACAGGCTGTAAGTCTGCGCTGTTTGGTGCAGGGACAATCGAATGCGACAAAATACCGTTGTGATGATGGTTTTCTGCCAATGGCCAAGTTTTTACTTCACCATTTTGACCACGCACCGCAATAATAGATACTTCACGTGAAAAAGTAACAAAACTTTCTGCAATCAAGCTGCCTGCAGGGCCAAGTTCTGCCCATGCTTGTTCAATCTGATCTGCACTGCGCAGTACAAACTGACCTTTGCCATCATAGCCGCCTGTTGCGGTTTTTAGCACAATTGGCAGACCGAGTTCAGCTACAGCAGCCTGTAAACTTTCCAGCGAGTTGACGGCTTGGTACGGCGCAACAGGAATCGCCAATTCATCAAATAAGCCTTTTTCCAGCAAGCGGTTTTGGGCAATTGCCAAAGCCTGACGTGGTGGATGCAAGTCTTTGTGCTTAATCAATACATCAACATCAGCCAACGGAGTATTTTCAAACTCAAGGCTGAATACATCGGCACTGTGTATAAAATCTTGTAGGCTATTTTCGCTTTTGCTGGCAAAAACCTGACCCAAGGTTGCCGCTGGGCAATCTGGACTGGCTTCAAAAAAGGTACATTGAATATTTAAGGGTAAAGCCGCTTGTGCCATCATGCGACCCAATTGACCGCCACCAAAAATACCGATGGTCTTATCCATAGTAATTGTCCCGCTTAAGCCTGACCTGGAATATTGTTGCTTGAAACTTTCTCAGTTTGCGCGGCACGGAAATTGACAACATTTTGTGCAATCTCTGGACGGGTTAAACCTAAAATTTGGGCTGCCATAATTGCCGCATTGGTTGCTCCCGCAGGACCAATCGCCAATGTACCTACCGCAATACCCGCAGGCATTTGCACAATTGAAAGTAATGAATCGACACCATTTAAAATTGAAGATTTCACTGGCACACCTAAAACAGGTAAATCAGTTTTAGCTGCACACATACCTGGTAAGTGTGCGGCACCACCAGCGCCTGCAATAATCACCTGAATGCCACGATCACGCGCTTGCTCAGCATATTCAAATAAGCGATCTGGGGTACGGTGTGCAGAAACGACTTCCGCTTCAAATGGGACACCAAGCTGCTTCAGCATATTGGCAGTGTGTTCGAGAGTTGCCCAATCCGATTGAGAACCCATGATAATTCCAACGAGAGGAGCGTCTTGTGCAGCGGCCGCGTTCATTACAAATATTCCAGAAACGAAACTAAGGAAAGAGAAATTCAGGCGAGAAAGCCAAGCTTGAATAAGAACTCCACATTATAGACTGATTTTTCGACTTGTTAAAATTGAACACGGCGACTCAACCGACTTTTTTGATTATTTTTATCGGGTTATTTTAAAGAATTGAAAACAGTTAAACAAAATAGGTGAACCTAAAGCTATTCAAGCGAGCTAAAACTCGTCTTTAAGGCGCACGAAATACAAAATACACGCAACCACATAAACATAAGGCTGCCCATAAATAATCCAGTTTAAAAGGTTGCTTAAACAGAAAAATCATAAACGGTACAAACACCAATAAAGTCACAACTTCTTGGGTAATTTTCATTTGACCTACCGCCCAGCCATGCTGCGCCAGCAAACGGGTAGCAGGAATCATCAAACTGTATTCAAATAGGGCGATCACCCAACTGAATAAAATTGCCTGCCACAGCGGAGCATCATGTGGTAAAAACTTGAGATGACCATACCACGCCAAGGTCATAAAACAGTTTGCAATCACCAAAAGTAAAAGTGCTGAAGACATTGTGTCGTACTATCTTAAAAATTCAGTTTTATTTTACGAGCTATTTGCCATAAAAAATGCAAGAGCAGCAATTTTTTACATCCTTTGGCGCAGATTCAGCGCTGAAAAATCCCTGAAATGAGATACAAGAATCACTATCTTTTCGCCAAAACCCTTGCTATCGTTGCTTCAAATCAAGTTAATCACGACAACAGCACAAAAATACGTGATGTGTCTATAAAAGCAGTGGAGTAAGGCGGAATGCATCTGCATATTTTGGGTATTTGTGGCACATTTATGGGCTCATTGGCACTTTTGGCCCGCGATTTAGGACATACCGTCACAGGTTCAGACCAAAACGTCTATCCACCGATGTCGACTCAACTGGAAAATGCAGGCATTACCTTAATGCAAGGTTATGACCGCAGCCATTTACAACCGCATCCAGATTTAGTGATTGTGGGCAATGCCATGAAACGTGGGATTGATGCGGTTGAATACATGCTGAATGCAGGTTTACCGTATATTTCTGGCCCGCAATTTTTGGCCGATCATGTCTTGCAAGGCAAACACGTACTGGGCGTTGCAGGCACGCACGGCAAAACCACCACCACCACCATGTTGGCGTGGGTATTGGATCAGGCAGGCTTAGAACCGGGCTTTTTAATTGGCGGCGTTCCTTTAGGCTTTAGTGAAAGTGCACGTTTGGGTGCAGGCAAGTATTTCTGTGTCGAAGCCGATGAATACGACTCTGCGTTTTTTGATAAACGCTCCAAGTTCGTACATTACCATCCTAAAACCGCCATTTTAAATAACCTTGAATTTGACCATGCCGATATTTTTGATGATTTGGCCGCAATTCAAAAACAATTCCATCATTTGGTGCGTACCATCCCAAGTGAAGGGCGCATTATTGCCCCAATTACAGAAACCCATATTGATGAAGTGTTAGAAATGGGTTGCTGGACACCTGTGCTACGTACTTCGCTCAATGCAGATCCACAAGCGGAACTGTATGCAGAACAACTTGCAGCAGATGGTTCACATTTTAAAGTTCTGAAAAATGGTGTGCTACAAGGTGAAGTGCGCTGGAATATGACTGGGCAACACAGTGTCGCCAATGCCTTGGCAACCATCGCCGCAGCAGAGCATGTTGGGGTTGCAATTGAAACCGCATGTGCAGCGCTGTCCAATTTTGGTGGGGTGAAACGCCGTATGGAGTTATTAGGCACCATACGCGGCATTGAAGTCTATGATGACTTTGCCCACCATCCAACCGCAATTGAAACCACACTGGACGGCGCACGTAAGCGTTTGGGTGAGCGTAAGCTTTGGGCGATTATTGAACCACGTTCCAACACCATGCGCATGGGCAGTCATAAAGAGGGCTTGGCAGATTCAGCACGTTTGGCCGATGCTGTAATTTGGTATCAACCTGAAGGTTTAGACTGGGATTTACAGCCTGTGGTTGCGGCTGCTCGCAATCATGCGGTGGTGGCCAATACTTTGGATGAAATTATTCAAAAAATCGTGAGCCAAGCAGGTGAGGGCGATGCAGTGGTGATTATGTCAAATGGTGGATTTGGTGGTTTACATCAAAAACTCATTCAAGCGTTGCAACACACGGCTTAAAATCGCTTAAACTGATTTAAAACTCTTTCAAAAAAAATCCCCTGTTTTTGGCAAAAAATAGGGGATTTTTATATTAATTATAAATTTATATATTATAATTATTAAAAGCAACAATACTGCTCATGAACTTGTCATCTTGACCTGTTACTTTAAAAAGATTACATCCTGCGAGCATGACGGTTGCTACAGGTTGGCTGCTGGATGTCTTTCATCATTATTACTAAGAAGGATGGTCACAATGTCAAAAACAATGAAAGCCATGGTCTACCACGGCGCCAATGATATTCGTTTTGAAGAACGCCCACGTCCAGAAATTTTACAACCAACAGATGCCGTGATTCGTCTCACCAAAACTACCATTTGCGGTACTGACTTAGGTATTTGGAAAGGTAAAAACCCAGAAATTCAAGACACTGCAGTTGCCAAGACAGGGCTATTTGATGGCCGTATTTTAGGTCACGAAGGTATCGGGATTGTTGAAGAAGTCGGTTCGGCAGTCAAAAATTTCAAAAAAGGCGACAAGGTCATTATTTCTTGTGTCAGCCGTTGTGGTACTTGTGAAAACTGTCAAAAACAACTCTATGCACACTGCCAAAATGAAGGCGGTTGGATCATGGGATATATGATTGATGGTACTCATGCTGAATATGTCCGTACTCCATTTGCAGACACTTCTTTATATTTGCTGCCTGAAGGTTTAAATGAAGAAGTTGCGGTTTTCTTGTCTGATGTATTGCCAACTTCACATGAAATTGGTGTGCAATACGGCAATGTTAAACCTGGTGATACCATTGCCATTGTGGGTACAGGTCCAATTGGCATGGGTTGTCTGCTTACCGCACAGTTCTATTCTCCTGCACAAATTATCGCAGTCGATATGGACGATAACCGCTTGGCGATGGCAAAAGAGTTGGGTGCAACCCATACCATTAACTCTGCCAAAGAAGATGCGGTACAACGTATTTTAGAGATTACAGGTGGTCGCGGGGTAGACTGTGCCATGGAAGCTGTAGGTGTCGAAGCCACTTGGGATATTTGCCAAAATATCGTGAAAGAGGGCGGACATATTGCCAATGTGGGCGTACATGGTAAGTCGGTAAATTTTGAGTTAAACAAACTCTGGATTAAAAACCTGACCATCACTACGGGTTTGGTGAATACCAATACGACAGGTATGCTGTTAAAAACCTGCTGTTCAGGCAAATTACCTTTAGAAAAACTGGCAACGCACCATTTTAAATTCTCTGAATTTGAAAAAGCCTATGATGTGTTTAAACATGCTTCAGATGAAAATGCCATGAAAGTGATGATTAATTACGAATAATCTTGGCTTAACTATGTTACAAAAAAGCCAATCTACGCGCTGTGGATTGGCTTTTTTGGGCTTTTATAATATTTTCAAGAAAATTTTAGACTGCACGACAGACGAAGTCTGCATGCTGTTTTAATACCAACACATTAGATTATTTCAACGTAGAAAGACTTTTAAGCCACGACATCAGCATATTGTGTATCTGTTTCAAAAGCCGTCTCAATATAAGAGCACACGGGTACAATTTTTAGCTGCTTTTCACGTGCAAAGGCGACCAAAATATCTAATAGCTGACGGGCAACCCCTTGACCTCGTAATGTCAGATCGACCCAAGTGTGATCTGCTAAAATAGTGTGATCATCTTGATATTGATAAGTAATTTCAGCGATATGCCGACCATCTCGTTCAATAAAAAACTCGCCACCGCGTTGGGTTTCTTGATGTTGAATTTGCATAAGTCCACCTATCAAACTAAATCTATTTTTTCAATTTGCCACACTCTTTACGAAATATTGTGCTGAATTTGTACAAATTAAAGTGATTTACCATACAGAATAAATTGCACAACACTTAAAATTATGTAATTCTTTACGCAGATTTAGGCAGCGTCCTAATCCCAAATTATGTTGAACAAGGGGAGTAGCCTCCTCCAAGCGTTAAAATATAACTTTAACGTGTCAGCGTTTCGTCATTACACTTTGCAAAAAGTCGGACGCTGAGCATAGTGCACATACTTGTTGATACAAGTCCGCTCTATGTAGGCAAGACCTTGATCATGTTGTTACAGATGTTTGAAATCATCTGACAACAGGTCAAGGTTTTTTTGTGGCCAGTTGTTGGATGTGGAGATTGTATGGAATCCATCGGCAATTTATGGCTATATCTGGTCTTTTTTGCAATTGTTGCAGTCATGCTCGCCATTGACTTCTTAGGCTTTAAACAAAAAGCAGGCGAATCGGTCAAAGTCAAAACCGCTGCGTATTGGAGTATCGCCTGGGTCAGTGTGGCAGCTTTATTTGGTGGCGGTTTATGGCTGTATCTTAAACACAGCGTTGGGCTAGAAGTCGCCAACACCAAAGTCATGGAATACTTTGCGGGTTATTTGCTGGAAAAATCACTGGCGATTGATAATGTATTCGTTTGGTTGATGATCTTCGCCGCATTCGCCATCCCACCGGGCTTACAGCGTAAAATTTTACTCTACGGCGTACTGGGCGCAATTATTCTCAGAACCATTTTTATTTTTATTGGAGCTTGGTTTGTACAAGAATTCTCCTGGATTTTGTATATTTTTGGCGCATTTTTGGTCTACACAGGCTTTAAATTCTTAAAAGGTCCAGAGCAAGAAGCCAGCAATATTGAAGATATGGCGTTGTTGAAATGGCTACGCAAACACATGCGTATTACCCCAACACTGGAAAAAGATCAGTTTTTTGTGCGCCAAAATGGTGTACTTTGGGCAACGCCATTATTTTTAGTTTTAATTTTGGTCGAAGCATCTGACGTTATTTTTGCCGTGGATTCTATCCCTGCAATTTTTGCCGTGACTACCGATCCGTTTATTGTACTCACTGCAAATCTTATGGCTATTTTGGGCTTACGTGCCATGTTTTTCTTGCTCTCAGGCGCAGCCACTAAAATGCATTATTTACCGTATGGACTGGGTTTAATTTTACTATTTATTGGCTTTAAAATGCTGATGTTAGATGTATTCCACATGCCTATCTGGATTTCACTCGGCTTTATTGTACTTGTGCTGACAATCACTGCGTGGTTATCAATTCGACATAGTCGAAAACACCATGAAACCACATTATAAAATTTAACAGTCCCCACCATCGTTGCAAGCCTTCTTTCGAGAAGGCTTTTTGTATTCATTTCACCAAGTTTTAATTTACCGTACGATAAATTTTATCGTACTGCTGCAAGCTACATTTAAGGTACAATCTCTTGAAAAATGAAAAATGTAGGTTGTTTTATGCCATCTCCTGTACAACGCACCGCAATTCGTGGTCGCTTTCTTGATTTCAAAAACTGTACCAGCCAAGCCGATCAAATTTCAGAACAAGTCCGTTATGTAGACGATGGCTTGTTAATTTGCGAACAAGGCAAAATTCAGTGGTTTGGTTCATGGCAAGAAGGGCAGGCAAAGCTAAACGCCAACACAGAGTTCCATCATTATCCTGACCATCTCATTGTGCCTGGCTTCATCGACACCCATATTCATTTTCCACAGACTGAAATGATTGGCGCGTATGGTGAACAATTACTGGAATGGCTGAATACTTATACTTTTCCGACTGAACTGCAATTTGCAGATAAAGCCTATGCAGATCAGATTGCACAATTTTTTGTGCAGGAATTACTGAAAAATGGCACCACCACAGCTTTGGTGTTTTGTACGGTACATCCTGAATCGGTAGATGCGTTGTTTGAAGCGGCAGCACAACATCAAATGCGTTTAATTGCAGGTAAAGTGCTGATGGATCGGCATGCACCTGAAGCATTGTGTGACAGTGCAGACTCAGGCTATACAGACTCTAAAGCGTTGATTGAAAAATGGCATGGAAAAGGACGTAATCTCTACGCGATTACGCCACGTTTTGCACCGACTTCTAGCCCTGAGCAACTGGCGCGGGCAGGGCAACTCAAAGCCGAATATCCCGATGTTTATGTACATACCCATTTAAGTGAAAATCACAATGAAATTGCGTGGGTGAAACAATTATTTCCAGAGCAAAATGGATATTTAGATGTTTATCATCACTATGGTTTAACAGGTTCACGTTCGGTTTTTGCGCATTGCGTGCATTTAGAAGAACATGAATGGCAATGTCTGCATCATACCGATTCTGCAATTGCCTTTTGTCCAAGCTCCAATTTATTTTTGGGCAGCGGTTTATTTCCGCTGCATAAAACTTGGGAGCGACAGGTGAAGGTCGGTTTAGGTACAGATATTGGCGCAGGCACCACGTTTAATGTACTGCATATCCTCAATGAAGCCTATAAAGTACAACAACTGCAAGGGGCAAAACTCTCTGCTTTTGAAGCGTTGTATCACGCCACATTAGGTGCTGCCAAAGCTTTGGACTTAGACGATAAGCTGGGGAATTTTAAGGTAGGCAAAGAAGCCGATTTTGTGGTGCTGGACTTAAATGCCACCGCTTTACAACGCTTACGACAACAACGTTCCAAACATCTTGAAGATGCATTATTTGCCCTCATTACTTTAGCAGATGACCGTAATATTCATGCGACCTATATTTATGGACAACGTGCCTACTACCAACCCGATCAAAACTCAGCAGCAGGTGGCTAAACCTACGCAACCCTCGTATATAAAACCCATCGGATGGGCAATGCTGATACTCGGTTGTGCCTTGTTGTTACGCACAGATTCTCACTCAGCACAAAAATGATGCTATTTTAACCATGCAAGCACGTGCAACATCGCGCAAGATATATTAAAATTAGGGCATATTTTGGGGTGTTGCAGGTCAACACCTTTTTTATTTTTGCTTTTTAGGTATCTACCCATGACAGTTGAAATGCAGGTTTTGATTTCTGCAGAAGAAATCCAGACAAAAGTTCAGGAACTTGGTCAAAAAATTAATGCTCATTATGCCAATAGCGACAAAGAGTTGGTTTTAATTGGCTTATTACGTGGTTCTGTATTGTTCATGGCAGATTTATGCCGCACCATTCAAAAGCCGCATGAACTGGATTTTATGACTGTATCCAGCTACGGCGGAGGTACTGTGTCATCGCGTGATGTGAAAATTTTAAAAGATTTGGATGGTGAAATTCGCGGTAAAGATGTCTTGGTGGTTGAAGATATTATCGACTCGGGCAACACCCTAAATAAAGTGATGGAAATTTTGCAAACCCGTGAGCCAAATTCAATTGAGCTATGTACCTTAATTAGCAAGCCATCACGCCGTGAAATTGAACTTGAAGTTAAATTCATGGGCTTTGAAATTGAAGATAAGTTTATTGTCGGTTATGGCTTAGATTACGACCAGAAATATCGTCATATTCCGTTTATTGGCGAAATTGGCTTATAAAACAAACACGCCTCGCTTAAAAAAAGTGATCGTTTCAGATCACTTTTTTTATGGCTAAAATTTGCATTTCATCTATCTAACAGGACAAAAACACAACATGCTGTAGCATTATTCGACTATTTTCCTTGGGATTTTTCAGCAAAAATAAGTCTGAAACATGATGTAAAACATAAACAAAGATAACAAGGAGCTGCTCATGTGGTCATTAATTGTCGCAATTGTGGTGGGTTTTATTGCAGGTTTAATCGCCCGTGCGATTCATCCTGGAGATGACAAAGCAGGGTTTATTGTCACCACCTTACTTGGGATTGCAGGGTCTTTATTGGCAACCTATGCAGGGCGTATGATGGGATTGTACGGTGATGGTTCTGCCGCAGGCTTTATTGCCTCCATCATTGGTGCGCTGATTATTCTATTTATTTATAATACGTTCATGAAAAAATCGCGTGCTTAAATCCTGTATTAACGACTGTAATTTTTCAGTCAAACATCTTCTCTCTCAATAAAAAAACCGCCTAAAAATTGAGGCGGTTTTTTTATATCTACTTCGCAATCACAAATTTCAGGTTTGCTCCGATACACACTACACAATTTTAGTTGCCAATATCAGATAAAAAATTAGCCGTTCTTAAAGACCAAATTCTTTAAAAATCTGTTCAATTTGTGCCGCAGGATATGCTCCCATAACTTTAAAGCCATTCGAGAAAATAATCGCAGGCGTACCGTTTACACCTAAACGATGCGCTAAAACAATGTTGCGCTCCACAGGGTTGGCACAACTGCTTTGACTTGTAGGCAATTGTGCTTTTGTGATCAGGTTTTCCCAAGCAAGAGCAGGGTTTTTCTCACAATACACCTGTTTAGATGGCGCAACAGATTGCGCTTTTAACGGCAAAATAAAGGTATAGATTGTAATGTTGTCCAGCTTTTTCAGTTCAGCCTCAAGCTGTTTACAATATGGGCAATTTGGGTCAGAAAAGATCGCAATCTGACGTTTTCCCGTACCTCGCACACTTTTGATTGCATCTTGTAACGGTAACTTTTTCCAATCGACACTGTTTTGTTGGATCAATAAATCTTTGGTTAAGTTATGCTGATCCTTTAAACGAATCATTGAACCCGCCAAAATATGTTGTGCATCTTCATTCAAATACACCACTTGACCATCCATAGAGGCACTGTAAATACCTTTCATTTCTGTGGCTTGAATATTGTCTAATTTCAGTTGCGGATGCTGTTGTTTGACATTTTTACTAACCGTTGCAACATCGGCCATGCTCACGGCGCTGCATAATCCCATTAAGGCAGCTAAACTCAATTGTTTAATCATGTGTTTCATCTAAAAGTAAATTTAGCCTGATTCTAAGCTGAAAGCTGCACAGAATTCAGTATTTTTAAGCCAGAATTACGCAATTGCTACAACTCGTTTTTGCTATGCAACGCTTTAGGTTTCACGTGGAACATTCAAGCCTGATGGCGGATTAATTTCTACTGAAATATGCACAATTTCTTCATGAATGGCGAGGGCGGTGCGGACTTGATCTGCGTCTAAATCGTGTGCGGTTTCCAATGCCAAAATACAGGAAAATTTACCCTGTCCGACTTTCCAAACATGCAAGTCTGTAATCATCACACTGACTGGTAACTCTGCAATCACTTCACGAATTTCATCCACCACAGGATGATCCATTTCTGCATCCAGCAATGTTTTCCCTGTTTCCTGCATCAAACCTATCGCCCAACGCGCCACTAAAATTGAACCAACAATACCTAACAGTGCATCTAGAAAATCCCAGCCCCAATATTTACCCGCAATTAAAGCAATAATCGCAAAAATTGAAGTCACCGCATCTGCCACCACATGCATAAAGGCGGCTTTTTGATTCAGGTCATGGCTGTCATGCGTATGCTCATGATGGTGATGGTGATGGTGATGGTGATGGTGATGGTGATGGTGATGGTGATGGTGATGGTGATGGTGATGGTGATCATCTTCATGTAATAACCATGCACAAATCAAATTGACCAATAACCCTAAAATTGCAATTGGGATGGCTTGGTTATACTGAATATCGACAGGAAAAAATAAACGCTCGATAGAGTGAATTGCCATAAATGCAGCCACCACCAACAATAAAATGGCGCTGCTATAGCCAGCTAAAATTTCAATTTTCCATGTACCAAAACTAAACCGTGTATCTGCTGCATAATGACGTGCTGCCCGATAGGCAAAATAAGCCAAGCCTAGCGCCAGCATGTGTGAGCTCATGTGCCAGCCATCCGCTAGCAAAGCCATGGAATGAAAAATCCAACCACCCAAGATTTCCAAGAACATCATGACAGCCGTCAGCAAAGCCGCATATAATATTTTTTTCTGCGCCAGCGGATTGCCTTGATCGAATTGATGTGGATGCATACGATGAGAGTGTTGCTGACGCATAATGGGAAATCATTGTTAAATATACTCCCATAGAGTATATAAAAATTGAGGTGATGTGTTGGGTCATTTACATACAGATAAGAAAATTTTAAATCGCGTCAAACGCCTACAAGGACAAATTGGGGCAGTAGAACAAGCACTTCACAATCCTGATCATGGCTGTATTGAAGTTTTACAACAAGTCGCAGCCATTAAAGGTGCGGTCAATGGTTTGATGAATGAGTTAATCGAATCGCATTTACGCCATCATGTGATTGGTGATCAATGCGCGATTGATGAACATGAACTGGAAGAGTTTATGAAATTGCTGAAACGCTATGCTTAAACACAAATAGGCTTGACCAGATTCAAGGCTTGTCTTTACACTGAGTGATATTTCTCACTATATGAGACTAAACTCAACAGTTTAGCCATCAATCGAGTTTTTTATGACTCAATCTCAATCTTGGCATCCTTTCGTGATGATCAGCCTCGCCCTGATTATTGGCACCATGGGCACGGCACTTGCAAGCCCGCTGTATCCAATTTATCAGGAATTGTGGCAGCTTTTACCCAGCCATATCACCTTTATTTTTGTGGCGTATATGCTCGGTTGTTTGGCTACCTTGCTCTTTTTAGGGCGTACCAGCAACAGTATCGGCTTCTTAAAAACCTTAGAATTGGGTTTAGTCATCATCACCCTCGGACTGATTCTGTCTATGTTTGCCACCAATGCACTTTGGCTTGCTTTGGGGCGTTTTGTGATTGGAATTGCTTCAGGTCTTATGACTACATCGGCGTTAATTGGCTTAATGTGGAGTATCCCCGAATCACATAAAGCACATGCGCCACAGCTCAGTTCAGTCATTACCGCAGTCGGGTTTGGCTTAGGTCCTTTGCTCGGTGGTGGTGTGGCACAATTTTCAGCAGCGCCTTTGTTTAGTCCATATATTCCTGTCATTTTGGGTGCAGTACTGTGTTTTATTGGATTGTTACGTTTAGCACCGCCTGAATTTACGCCACAAGCCTTCTCGATTGCCCCAAAATTAGAACGCCCAGAACCACGCTTTCATGCAGAATTTTATATTACAGGTTTAACCGCATTCTGTGCCTTTGCTGCCTTTAGTTTATTTGCTTCGCTCTCTCCCTCTTTTGTGCAAGTGATTATTCCGTGGCACGGGCCTTTGGTCAGTGGTTTGGCCATCACCTGTATTTTGCTGATTTCAGCGCTGGTGCAGTATTTTTCTAAAGCCATTCCTGCACAAAAATGTCTAAATTATGGGCTGTATTTGCTGTTATTGAGTTTATTGGTACTCGGTTTATGCATGTATTTACATTGGAGTTTTCTATTTTTTGTGAGTGATGTGCTGCTAGGCATAGGACACGGGTTGGCATTGATTGGTGCTTTTGGCTTAATTCATGCCATGACCAATCTACAGAATCGCGCTGCAGTGATGTCGACCTATTTATTTGTGGGCTATTTAGGCACAATTCTGCCAATTATTGCAGTCGGTTATCTGGCCGATCATTTTGGTTTAACCACCGCCGTACTTAGCTTTTGTGCAGCCATCTGCTTACTGTGTGGCTACATCATTATTTGGTATCGCCAATTGCAGAACAAACCTGTTTTAGGATGAAGTTTCATCTAAACGACAAACTAAAATCAGGACAAGGTTTGGATCAGCTGAGTTTATTCAAATATTCAAACTTTGTAGATGACTAGGACTATGTCTTCTGTTTGATCTCAAACTCAGCAGCCATTATTTTTCATTGATGGTTTGATGCTCTAATTCTTTAGTTAGGAAGTAATTTAAAAAGGTTCGAATGACAGCAATGATCGCCAGTTTAATTAGGCTATCTAAATCTGGATCTACTGTGGTGGCTAAAATATCTGCAGCCAACTGAAATTCAAGTGCCGTCGCGAGCCAATCCCCAAAACAATAACGTGCAGTACGCCCCGATTTTAACTGAACCAGCACCAATAAAGTTTTAACCAGACCAATCACCACGCAAATCACAGAAATGGCTTCGAGTGACAATTGCAAAAAATGAACCGAAGAAATGAGTATTTCACGTAAAAAAGCCAGTTCAAACATCCAAATACCTCCATCAGAGATTTCATCTCGTGCATTTAGGATTGAATTGAGCGCCAATTTTTGATTATTTTCTCATCATAGCTTTAAATGCTGCGGTTTAAAAAGACTTACGTGATTATTGATGGGTTTTCATAAAGATAAATTGAAACGTTTAAATATGACATAAGTTAGATCGGGCTTGTGCCGAATGAGAAACTAAACATTAACGAATAGGCTGATTTTTAGTAGCAGATCACCCCAAATAGGATAATAAAAAAGCACTAAGCCACTCAAACTTAATGCTATTTTTGTATCAAATCAGGAAGTAATCGCTAAAAATCATTTCCCAATACAAAACGATCCAAAAATCTTGCCCAACAAATCATCTGCAGAAAAATCACCAGTGATCTCACCCAAAGCATTCTGTGCAAGACGTAACGACTCGGCTACTAATTCCCCCGCATGATAGACCACCAACTGCTCACGTGCTTCAGCCAAATACTGCTGCGTGCGTTTCATTGCGTCTAAATGACGGGTACGTGCAATAAAGGTATCTTCTTCAGGCTGAAAGCCTGCATGCGCTGTAATCGCCTCTATGAGCGATTGAACACCTGTTTCTTGTTTGGCCGACACAGTAATATGTCTAAAACCATTAAAATCTGAAATTGTAGCTTGTACACCAGTTAAATCGCATTTATTGCCAATCAACATCAAACGCTTCGGTTCAATATGTTCAGCAAAATAATGCTGTGCCAATTGCAACGGATCTTCGTTTTGGCTCAAGTCATAGACCAATAACAATAAATCCGCCTGTTCAATTTCTTTAATTGCACGGCGAATCCCTTCCTGCTCCACAATATCCCCTGTTTCACGTAAACCTGCGGTATCGGTCAGGGTAATTGGTAAGCCATTTAGGGTAATTTTTTCATGCAATACGTCACGAGTAGTTCCCGCAATATCAGTCACAATTGCACGTTCAATACCCGCCAAGGCATTGAGTAGAGAAGATTTACCTGCATTAGGTTTGCCCGCAATCACTACCTGCAGACCTTCACGCAACAATTGTCCCTGACGCGCAGATTGTTGCACAGCAGTCACCGAAGTAGCCACTTCATCTAGCAAATTGAGGATTTTCCCATCAGCCAAAAAGTCAATTTCTTCTTCAGGAAAATCAATAGCAGCTTCAACATGCAAACGTAAATGAATTAACTGTTCTAGCACAGTATTCACTTTGGTGGAAAAAGCCCCTTGAAGGGAACGCACTGCAGAACGCGCAGCGGCTTGTGAAGTGGCATCAATTAAATCGGCAATGGCTTCGGCCTGTACCAAATCCAGCTTGCCATTTTCAAAGGCGCGCATCGAAAATTCACCCGCTTTGGCAGCCGTTGCACCGAGTTCCAGTAAACGTGCCAATAAAGCATTTTGAATCACTGGGCCACCATGCCCTTGTAGTTCCACCACATCTTCGCCAGTAAATGAATGAGGATTGGGGAAACAAATCACCAAACCTTCATCCATGACTTCATTGGCTGCATCGTAAAACTGGCGAAAACCTGCATAACGTGCTTTGGGTAAGTCTTTTTGGGTCAAGGCTGCGGCAATCGCATAGGCTTTTGGTCCCGACAGGCGAATCACCCCCACACCACCACGGCCAGGTGGAGTCGCGATTGCGGCAATGGTGCTGCGGTTATACATAAAATTCACCTAAAACTTTCAAAATATATGCAAAGAAAAATCCGCCTAAGATTACCATCTTAAGCGGATTTATTCAGCAGCTCAGCCATACTTAATTGACTGGAGTTGCCTCTTCTCGTTTAGCGCGGTCTTTTTCAACACTTTTGTTGATCAAGCTTTGCTGCAAAATCGTAATCAAGTTGTTGACAATCCAGTACAGAACTAGACCTGCAGGGAAGAACAATAAGAATACGGTAAATACCACAGGCATAATGCGGAAGATTTTTGCCTGCATTGGATCTGTTGGCTGTGGGTTCAACATTTGTTGAACATACATGGTCACACCCATCAACAATGGCAAGATAAACCAAGGGTCCATTGCCGATAAGTCTTGAATCCAACCTAACCACGGTGCATGGCGTAACTCTACCGATTCCATCAATACCCAGTACAAGGCAAGGAAAATTGGCATTTGTAGTAACAATGGCAAACAACCTGACAGTGGATTCACTTGTTCACGTTTATAAAGTGCCATCATTTCTTGCGAGAAACGCATACGGTCTTCGCCAAATTCTTCTTTCATGCGCTGCATTTCTGGTGCAATCACACGCATTTTCGCCATAGAACGATAGCTCTTAGACGATAACGGCCAAAGAATCAGTTTGACAAGAACGGTTAATAAGATGATTGACCAACCCCAGTTGCCCACTAAACCATGGAAGAATTGCAAACCAATAAACAATAATTTTGCAATTGGCCATAACCAGCCATAATCCACAGTTTGGTTCAAACCTGTCGCCAAATCTTTCAATTCAGACTGAATTTTTGGACCAGAGTAGAAGGTCGCATCAACTTCTGCCACCGTACCTGCAGGGACATTAATGGTTGGCGAGGTAAAACCAATGATGTTCATTTCATCGCTAGATTTACGTGATTCCAACTTCGCTGCATACGGTTGACCATCGGCCTGCGTCAATTTTAACTGCCCCGGAACCCATGCACTCACGAAATAGTGCTGAACCACGGCCACCCAACCACCTGTTGCATCGACATTCAATTTTTCGTCATTAAAATTGTCAAATTTCAACTTGTTGTAGTGTTCTTCAGGTGTTCCCCATGCGCCGCCAAGGAAAGTACCCAAGGTAAAAATACCTTGATCTGACTTGCCTGGATCATCTGAATTATCACGTTTCAACTGACCAAACATCTGACCTTGCCAGTTTTGGCTGCTGCGGTTAATCACTTTGTGATTCACCAGCACAGGATATTCACCTTCAGTAAAACTAAAGGTTTTAATGATTTCTACACCATCGGCAGTTTTATATACCATTGGGACAGTTAAAGTTTTAACTGTTTCACCCGCTTTATTTTTGCTTTCTTTGGCATCGGCTAAGCTATAAGTCGATTTTTCAATTTCATAGCTTGGGCGGCCATTACGGCTACTGTCTGGACCATTCAGCCCGATTAACCCAGATTGCGCGACATAGGTGCGCTTAGCATCGCTTTCCAGCATGACGAAAGGATCGTCACTGTCTTTATTTTTGTCATGATTGAGTAATTCAACACGAACAATATCACCACCTTTCGGATTGATCCAAAGATGATAAAGGTCAGTTTGTACTGAAATAAGCTGCTGACTTACAGGTGCTGTGGCATCGGTTGTTTGCTGTGCAGGAATATTTGCTTGCGGTACATCAGAAGCTGCTGTAGCCGTTTGGGCATTCGGCAAATCTGCAGACACTTCATGTGAAACAACGGCAGTTTTTTGCTGCGGTGCTGTTTCAGCATTTCCATAATCTTTTTGCCACGCCAAAATGAGCAAATATGCGACGACAAACATGGCCCCGAGAATTGCAAACCTGGCCCATTGTTGCATATCTATTACCCCAAGTGGTTAGAGTGATTTTGGTTCAATAAACGATCACGAAAGGGTACAGTAATGTGATGCGTTTGAGAATCTATTTGCTGAAATGAAATAAAACGAATGACTTTTGGCGGCACCGGATCATAGCCCGAACCACCCCACGGATGACAACGACAAATACGTTTTGTAGCCAGCCACACACCACGTACAGCACCATGCGTATGGACTGCTTCCAAAGAATATTGAGAACATGTTGGAATATAGCGACAGCGTGGTCCCAATAAAGGACTAATCGCGATCTGATAGAAACGTATCAACCAATGCAGTAAAAGTACCATTGGCCATCTCTACTTTTGTGGGGAGGGAGCTATTTTTGAATGCTTTTTGGCGAGACGTTGTAACTTCTGCCAAGCAAATTGTAATTGCTGATGCAATTCCGCATTAGATACCGTATCTACCCCAACTTTGGGCATTACCACAATATCTAAGTCATTTAATTGCTGTTGGTGTAAGCGAAAACTTTCGCGAGCAAGTCGTTTTACTCGATTTCGTTCGTGTGCACGACGCACTTTCTTTTTTGCAACGACAAGACCCAAACGGCTATTCGGCAGTTCGGAATGTTTTGCAAGAAATAAGAAATGGGGTTGATGCACTTTAAAAAGCGCACCATCAAACACACCTTTATAATCGGCAGCACAGCGTAATCTCAACTCTGTGCTGAAGCCATAAAGTGTTGTCATAACACCCAAGAGTCGGTTCAGCGTGACTGTATTAAACAGTTAAGCTGTGACGACCTTTTGCACGACGGCGAGCCAATACTTGACGACCAGCTTTAGTAGCCATACGAGCACGGAAACCATGAACGCGCTTACGCTTTAATTCAGATGGTTGAAATGTACGTTTCATATCGAAACTCCAAAAATGATCTTTCTATAAAGGTCCGCGATTTTAGTGCTCATTGCTTGAGCTGTCAATGAAAAACACGGTTTCTTGCAAAATAAGCCTAAATTTTTCTTTTTAACAAGTTTTCGCTCAATTGACTGGTTGATCATACAAATTAAAGTATACACAAGATAAGTAATTGTTTATGCTTGACTAATAAGTTATTAACAGTATTATTCACATAATTATCCACAAGCTTATTCTGTTTAATTTTAAAATTTTCGGTTTTGAATTTAAATTTAAACTCAGATTGAATTATCCACAGTTGCAACGTTTCTTATAAATAAATTCAAATTTATAAATTTAAATTTATTACTATTAGGGACGCATTTTTCTGTTGAAAACCCACTTTTTCTTTTATAAAACAAAATTTTGAATTGTGGATATCTGTGTTTCTATAATTTTAATATTATGTGGATAACTTTGTGCTATATTTTATCCACACCTTGCGGATAAACTTATCCACACCACGTTTCAAATTTAAATTCAGGTTTAATGATTCCTTTTTTGAGCAATTTTGCTGATTTTGTCATGACAGATGTGGATAACTTGGTTAGAATGGCGACCCGCTCAGGCGGTCGAGAGAAGTTTTAAATTTAAAAATGGATTAGATAGGGGTTTCACATGCTTTGGACGGACTGCTTAAATCGCTTGCGACAAGAGCTCTCTGGAAATGTCTTTACAATGTGGATTCGCCCATTGGTGGCAGAAGAAGTTGAAGATACATTAAAACTTTATGCGCCTAATCCTTATTGGACGCGTTACATTCAAGAACATCATCTGGAATTGATTACTATTTTGGCAGAGCAGTTGTCTGAGGGACGCGTGCGTAAGGTCGAAATTTTAGTCGATTCGCGTCCAGGTGCAATTTTATCGGCCAGTGAACAACCTGCTACCACTACTGCTGCGCTGGAATCTAGCCCTGCGCCTGTGGCCAAGCCTAAACGTGAAAAAGAAGAAAGTTCTGCAAAAAGCCGTAAACGCCAACTCAATCCGTTATTTACCTTTTCCTTATTTGTGGAAGGTCGTTCTAACCAAATGGCTGCGGAAACCTGTCGCAAGGTATTGACCCAATTGGGGGCTTCACAGCACAACCCATTATTTTTGTATGGCCCAACAGGTTTGGGTAAAACTCACTTGATGCAAGCGGTGGGCAATGCTTTGTTGCAAGCCAAACCGAATGCACGGGTGATGTACATGACTGCAGAAAGTTTTGTGCAGGATTTTGTCAGCTCTTTGCAGCAGGGCAAGGTTGAAGAATTTAAGAAAAACTGCCGCTCTTTAGATTTGTTATTGGTGGATGACATTCACTTATTGGCAGGTAAAGAAGCCAGTTTGGTGGAGTTTTTCTATACCTTTAACGCTTTATTGGATGAATCTAAACAGATTATTTTGACTTCAGACCGTTATCCAAAAGAATTAACCGAATTGGATGCACGTTTGGTGTCACGTTTTTCTTGGGGCTTATCAGTCGGGGTAGAACCGCCAGATATTGAAACCCGAATTGAAATTTTATTAAAGAAAGCTGAAAGCAGCGCCGTAGATTTACCACGTAACTGTGCTTTATTTATTGCCCAGCAAGTGGTGGCTAATGTGCGTGAACTTGAAGGTGCACTCAATAAAGTGGTGGCAATTTCCCGTTTTAAAGGCACCCCAATCGATCTAGATGTGGTACGTGAATCTTTAAAAGATGTCTTGGCAATTCGCGCACGTACCATCAGTACCGAAAATATTCAGCGAGTCGTGAGTGAATATTTCCGTATTCCGCTCAAAGAATTGGTGGGGCCAAAACGTACCCGTATTTATGCGCGTCCACGTCAGTTGGCAATGGGCTTGGCACGTGAGCTGACAGGCGACAGTTTCCCTGAAATTGGTATGGCATTTGGTGGCCGTGATCACAGTACCGTGATGCATGCCTGCGAAAAAGTACAAAGCCTGCGCGAAGAAGATCCGATCTTTAACGAAGACTATAAAAACCTGCAACGATTGTTGCAAAGTTGACCGAATTTGCTCAAATTCTGTTCTTGCCATGCGGCAGCTTTTGCCGCATAGTACACTGCTAAAAAACCTATTTTATACTCCAATCTTCAGTTGTTAGAGGAATGTACCGTGCGTTTAAAAATCGCGAAAGAAAGCTTACTGAATGTTCTGTCACATGTCGTAGGAGCGGTTGAACGTCGCCATACCTTAAATATTTTATCCAATGTCAAAGTTCAGGTGACTGAGCAAGCCTTAACCATTACTGGTTCGGACTTGGAAGTGGAATTGGTTGCCAGTACGAATCTGACTGAAGGGGCATGTTTACAGGCAGGGGAAACTACAGTGCCTGCACGTAAACTGATGGATATTTGTAAATCTTTACCAAGCGCAGCTTTGATTGATTTGCAAATCACTGAAGATCAGCGCTGTATTTTAAAATCGGGCAATAGCCGCTTTGTATTAGGTACTTTGCCTGCGGAAGATTATCCATTATTGGCTACAGAAAATGCTCAAGGTACGCAAGTGACGGTTACTGAGCGTGAGCTGAAGCGTTTGTTTGAAAAAACTGCGTTTGCGATGGCAGTGCAGGATGTACGTTTTTATTTAACGGGTACTTTGTTAGAAATTGATGAAAACCAATTACGTGCTGTGACCACAGATGGTCACCGTTTGGCCTTGTGTGAAACAGCGGCATCTTCGACAGCTACTCAATTAATTCAAGCCATTGTGCCGCGTAAAGCTGTGGCTGAATTGCAGCGTTTGCTGAGCATTGAAGATGAACAACTGGCACTTTTAATTGGGCGTGAATTGCTGAATGTGACCATTCGCACCCCAAGCCGTGATAAAGAACAAGCAGAAATTACCGTGCGTTTTACCACTAAATTAATTGATGGTAAGTTCCCAGATTATCGCCGTGTGATTCCACGTGGTGGTGATAAAAACGTGCTGATCGCGCATGATGTATTTAAACAATCTTTACAGCGTGTGGCGATTTTAAGTAATGAAAAATTGCGTGGCGTATTCCTGAATTTTAGTGCGGACACCTTGCAATTACGTGCCAATAACCCAGAACAAGATGAAGCAATTGAAGATTTAGCGATTCAATATGCCGATTCGCCGTTAGAAATGTCATTTAACGCACAGTATTTATTGGACGTATTAGGGGCATTGGATGGCGATGATGTATCGATGACCATGACCGAAGCCAATCAATCGGTATTGGTACAAGATCCAGCACATCAAGATCAAACCTATGTTGTGATGCCAATGCGTGTTTAAGTGAGCGGTTTATTTCAAGATTAAATCTAGCTGAATCATGCATATTACGCGTTTACATATCGAGCGTGTTCGGAACTTAAAAGCGGTTGCACTTCATGAGTTGCAGCCGTTTAACGTCTTTTATGGGCAAAATGGTTCGGGTAAAACCTCGATTTTAGAAGCGATTCATTTATTGGCGACAGGGCGTTCTTTTCGCACCCATATTCCTAAAAATTACATTCAGAACAGTAGCCAAGATGCGATTGTATTTGCTCAGTCATTGACTGAAAAAATTGGCATGCAAAAAATGGCATCGGGTGAGCAGTTGATTAAGGTCAATGGCGACCCTGTTGCGACCCAAGGGCAATTGGCTAAAATTCTGCCTTTACAACATATTGATCCACTCAGTACCGATATTATTGACCATGGTGCAAAACCACGACGGCAACTGTTGGACTGGTTGATGTTCCACGTGGAACCAGAGTTTTATCACGCTTGGCAATATTATTCACGTGCCTTAAAACAACGTAATAGTTTGCTTAAATCAAAGCGACATTTAAGTCTGTCGGACTTGGAACCGTGGAACAAAATGCTCAGTGATTATGGTGAGATTTTGCATCGGCAGCGTTTGGGAACGGTGGAACAATGGCAGCAATTTTTTGCACAAGATTTACAGTATTTATTGCCTGATTTACACATTAGTCTGGAATACAGCGCAGGCTTTCATACCGAAACAGGCTTGTTGAATGATCTGTGCAATTATCATCAAAAAGATGTGGAACGTCGCTATACCGAATATGGGCCACACCGCGCCGATTTACGCTTAAAAACCCCAATGGGTGATGCCGATGTGGTGCTGTCACGTGGGCAGAAAAAGCTATTGATTATGGCATTAAAACTGTCACAGATTGCAATGCTGCATGCGTCTAATAAGGAAACTGTGGTATTATTAGATGATCTGACAGCAGAATTAGATTTAAGCGCACAACAACGTTTAATTGAACGATTAAGCCAATTGGGTAGTCAAGTTTTTATTACCACTTTAGATCATCAATCCGTGCAACAACACTTACAAGCGTTGTCGATTCCTTATCGCTTATTTCAGGTCGATCACGGAACGGTGCAGGCTGTTGAGCAATAATTTTTTTATCTTTGGATAGACCTATTTTTCACTAGGGAGAAACCATGAGTTCAGAAGATCAATCTGTCTCTACTACAGAACAAACCAATGAAAAGGCTTATGATTCCTCTAGTATCAAAGTATTGCGTGGCCTAGATGCTGTTCGTAAACGCCCAGGCATGTATATCGGTGATACAGATGATGGTACAGGTTTGCATCACATGGTGTTCGAGGTAGTCGATAACGCTATTGATGAAGCTTTGGCGGGTCATTGTGATGAAATTTTGGTGACTATCCATGAAGATGAATCTGTCAGCGTATCTGACAATGGTCGTGGTATCCCAACCGATATTCACCCTGAAGAAGGTGTCTCTGCAGCAGAGGTCATTCTGACCATTCTGCACGCAGGTGGTAAGTTTGATGACAACAGTTATAAAGTGTCGGGCGGTTTGCACGGCGTTGGTGTGTCGGTGGTCAACGCTTTATCGAGTAAACTTGAATTAACGATTAAACGCGCGGGTCAAATTCACCAACAGGAATACCGTCATGGTGATCCGCAATATCCTCTGAAAGTGGTCGGCGAAACTGATCAATCAGGCACGACTGTGCGTTTTTGGCCAAGTGCTGAAACTTTTAGCCAAACTATTTTTAATGTTGATATTTTGGCGCGTCGCTTGCGTGAACTGTCTTTCTTAAACGCGGGCGTGCGTATTGTACTGCGTGATGAACGTGTCAATTTAGAACATATTTTTGACTATGAAGGCGGTTTGTCTGAATTTGTGAAATATATCAATGCAGGCAAAACACATCTGAATGAGATTTTTCATTTCACCACGCAGGCTGAAAACGGAATTACCGTAGAAGTTGCTTTACAGTGGAATGATTCCTATCAGGAAAACGTACGTTGCTTTACCAATAACATTCCACAAAAAGATGGTGGAACGCACTTAGCAGGCTTCCGTGCTGCGCTGACCCGTGGTTTAAACAACTACATGGAAAGCGAAAATATCCTGAAAAAAGAAAAAGTTGTGGTTTCAGGCGATGATGCACGTGAAGGTTTAACCGCGATTGTGTCGGTCAAAGTGCCAGATCCAAAATTTTCATCACAAACCAAAGAAAAATTGGTGTCGAGTGAAGTGAAACCTGCTGTTGAGCAGGCCATGAATAAATCTTTCTCTGAATATTTATTGGAAAATCCACAAGCAGCAAAATCTATCGCGGGTAAAATTATTGATGCAGCACGTGCCCGTGATGCAGCGCGTAAAGCCCGCGAAATGACGCGTCGTAAGAGTGCTTTGGATATTGCAGGTTTGCCAGGTAAATTGGCCGACTGTCAGGAAAAAGACCCAGCATTATCTGAATTATATTTAGTCGAGGGTGACTCGGCAGGTGGTTCGGCTAAACAAGGTCGTAACCGTAAAATGCAGGCGATTTTGCCACTGAAAGGTAAAATCCTGAACGTGGAACGTGCCCGTTTTGACAAGATGATTTCATCGGCAGAAGTAGGTACTTTAATTACTGCTTTGGGCTGTGGTATTGGTCGTGAAGAATATAACCCAGACAAACTGCGTTATCACAAAATCATCATCATGACCGATGCTGACGTAGATGGTTCACATATTCGTACCTTGCTCTTGACCTTCTTCTTCCGTCAAATGCCAGAATTGGTCGAGCGCGGTCATATTTATATCGCACAGCCACCATTGTATAAGCTGAAAAAAGGCAAGCAGGAACAGTACATCAAAGATAACGATGCTTTAGAAACCTATTTAATTTCTAATGCGATTGATGAACTGGAGCTGCATGTGAGTGCTGATGCACCTGCAATTCGTGGCGAGGCTTTAGCCAAAGTCATTGCTGATTATCAAACATCACAAAAGAGTTTGAGTCGTTTAACGCTGCGTTATCCTGCAAGTCTGTTGGATGGTTTATTGGAGCTAGATGCCTTTAAAATTGATCAAGCAGCAGATCAGGCCTATGTACAACAATGGGGCGAGCAATTACGTCAAAGCATTGAACGATTACAGCCAAGTTTGCGTCCTGAATTAAGCATCGAACAGTTTGAAAAAGAAGATGTGGATGGTCAAAAATCTGCAACGTATTGGCCACGAATCACGGTATATGTGCACAACTTGCCCCATACTTATTTGCTAGACACAGGTTTGCTAGGTTCAGCTGAATATGCACGTTTGCTGAAAAATTCAAAAAGCTGGTTTACGCTGCTTGAAGAAGGTGCATACTTGGAAAAAGGTGAACGTAAAATTACGGTCAACAATTTCCATCAAGTGTGGCAACACATTTTACAAGACTCGCGTCGCGGCATGATGATTCAGCGCTATAAAGGTCTAGGTGAGATGAACGCGGAACAGCTTTGGGAAACCACCATGGACCCAGAAAACCGCAATATGTTGCAAGTCACCATTGATGATGCCATTGAAGCAGACCGCATGTTCTCTTGCTTAATGGGCGATGATGTAGAGCCACGTCGTGCCTTTATTGAAGAAAATGCCTTAAATGCAGATATTGACGCTTAATTCGTCCAAATCATCCGCATAACCATAAGCACTCTACGGAGTGCTTTTTTATGTTTGGCTTTTGTTGTTGTCGTGATTCATCCAAATAACTTTTATAAAACTGACTTATTGTTCTGTCATGCTGAGCTACATTAAGCCAAAAATATAGGAGAATCATTAAGATGGATAATCAATTAGAACAAGCACGTGATGCATGGGTGAATGCTTTTTTTACTGGCAATGTGGAGCTGTTAGCACACTATGAAGATGAAGATTTTAAAGTCGTTTATACGGCAGAATCACGTGTGGAAAATCGTGAAACACGTTATGCCAACATTCAGCATGCAGTGAATAATGGTGTCTGGAAACCGATCAAACCGAATGTTGAATTAGAAGAATATGAGTTTGATCGTGAGCAGGTTAACTGTCGGATTCAAATTGGTTTGGCGGATGATCAAGGGTATATTCAAGAAATCTGGCGCTATATTCAGGGCTGGAAAATACAAGAATTATGTATTAGCAAAGCAAAAATTACTGCCGAGTAGCAGCGATTTTCTGTGAATCACTGAGATTCAATGACTCAAAATAACCATGAAAGAATGGATTGATTTGGCTTTAATTAGAGTTTTGAATTTAAAATAACAGTTAGTTTGAGTTGTGGATAACTAAGTTTTTGCTTTTAAATTTAAATTGTAGATTTTGAATTTAAAAATCACACTGAGTTTTAAATTCAAAACTTCTTGCTTGGTAGCTATGTTGTCTTACTTTTATTCAGGGTGGGGGTGTCATACAACTATGCTGTGGTGCAAGATTGATAAGTAAAAATAAACAAACGCAGAGAGTGAATTAAATTTCTTTGCGTGGTTATTGTGAAGATAAACTAAAGATTAAAACTATTACGAATGTGTCTTATAAGTATGGAACATACACAATGCATATTCTACGAAATATGATGAGATTTAACCCTATTTAGCATAGCGTTAAAATCTCATCGGTATGGCTATTCAAAGCTACTTTCGAGTTCTTCCAATTCCATCATCAATTCAAGCATTTGTTCTTCTGCCTGTGCCAATTTTGTTTTCAGATCATTTTGCTCATTCATGAGTTTGAGCAAATCATCTTTACGGTTGGCATCGTAAAGGGCAGGATCTGCCAGTTCGGTTTCAATTTCAGTCAGACGCGGTTGAATTTTTTCAATTTGCGCTTCGTATTTTTCAATATTTTTACGAATAGGGCGAGTTTGTTCACGGCGTTGTGCTGCCAGTTTGCGTTGAGCTTCTTTATCTACTTTGACTGGGTTAGTCTTGTTCTCAACCACTGGACTTGGATTGGATGGAGCTGTGTTGGATGTACCTTGCTTAAGCATGTCTGCACGAGCTTGGCGTAACCATTGGGCATAATCTTGTAAATCGCCTTCAAATTCTGTGCATTGTCCTGCATGAACCAAGAGTAAGTCATCGCAGACACTGGCAATTAATTGACGTTCGTGTGACACCAATACCACTGCACCTTCATAATCCTGTAATGCCATGGTTAAGGCATATCGCATATCTAAGTCTAAATGGTTGGTCGGTTCGTCCAGAATCAGTACGTTAGGACGTTGCCAGACAATTAAAGCCAAAGCCAAACGTGCACGTTCACCTCCTGAAAAACTTTCACAAGGCGTGTCCATACGTTCGCCACTAAAACCAAAACTGCCTAAAAAGGCGCGTAAAGTGGCTTCGCTGATTTTTTTATCGGCAATGCGTGCCAGTTGTAGCATCGGGCTGGCGCTATCATCTAAAGCATCCATTTGATGCTGTGCAAAATAGCCAATATTGAGTAATTCTGAGGCTTTGCGAGTACCTGCCAATAACGCCAATTCACCCACTAAGGATTTAATTAAGGTCGATTTACCTGCGCCGTTCATCCCCAATAAACCAATACGACTGGTCGGGGTAATTTGTAGGTTAATTTTGCTGGCAATCACTTTGTCTGCATAACCAATGCTGACTTGTTCCAAGGTCAGTAAGGGTGAGCTCATTTTGGTCGGTTCACGGAAACTAAAGGTAAATGGTGTATCTACATGCGCAGGGGCAAGCAATTGCATGCGTTCCAATTGCTTGATACGGCTTTGTGCCTGCCGTGCTTTGGTGGCTTTGGCTTTAAAACGATCAATATATTTTTGTAAATGTGCACGGGTTTCTAATTGTTTTTCATACGCTTGTTGATGTTGTGCCAAGCGTTCACTGCGTGTGGTTTCAAAGGTTGAATAATTGCCTGTATATAAAGTCAGTTCACTATTTTCAATATGTAAAATATGATCGGTAATGGCATCTAAAAAATCACGGTCATGGGAAATCAGCACCAAAGTTCCCGCATAGGCTTTAAGCCAGTCTTCTAACCATAAAATTGCATCTAAGTCTAAGTGGTTGGTTGGTTCGTCCAGTAATAATAATTCGGAGCGACTCATTAAGGTACGCGCCAAATTTAAACGCATGCGCCATCCACCAGAAAAACTACTGACCGCCAAGCTGTTTTGATGTTCCATAAAACCTAAACCTGCCATCAGTTGTGCGGCTTTGGCGGGTGCGGTATAGCCATGAATTTCATCAAAACGACCATGCAAATGTGCAAGTTGGTCATTATTTAATTGTTCAGGATGTTGCAGTTGTTGTTGAATGTTCCAGTATTCTTCATCACCCGACAGCACAAAATCAATCGCAGGTAAATCCAATGCTTTAACTTCCTGTGCCATGTGCGCCACAGTCCAGCCTTGCGGACGGCTCAACGTACCTTCGTCTGGGGTTAAACTACCTAAAAGCGCAGCAAATAAACTGGATTTTCCTGCACCATTGACACCTGTAAGACCGACTTTCCAGCCTGGATGGATTTGCATAGACGCTTTTTGAAATAAAACACGTCCACTGCGGCGTAAAGAAACTTGGTCAAGTTGAATCATGGTGTTTACTGGTCACAACAAAAGTTAGGCATATTCTAATGGAAGCCCACCAGAAAACAAAAATAAGCCCAGTTTTATTTGTGATTTGCGAAAAATCTCTCTTGTGATGTTTAAAAATTATGATCTAACAACAGGCTTTTTTTATGACTTTGTAAACAAGCACAAAATACGTGCATGTTGGAAATGATCTTTATTTTGATCTAAATCTATAAAATATAAGTGAATTATGAAATAAAAATGATCGCTTAAATAAGGCAGTATAAGGTTTTGGCAGAATTGACAGATGAAATTCGAGTAAATGCTCTATTTTTTTAATTTGAACTTGCTTAATATTTGTTTCGTGTACGGACACTCAAAAATAAAAAAATCTGTAGAAGGATCGAAACAATGAAAAAAATATGGGTCAGCGCAACATTGACAGCATTCGCAGCGATCGGTTTCAGTGCTCAGGCGCAAGCAGCAAAAGTAGATGTATGTGTCTTTGACTTACTGGGTAAGTCAGGTGAATCTTTTCAGATGGCACAAGAGTGGGCGCTAGCAGCAAAAGGCTGGGGTGCAGAAGTCAATTTAATTCCACGTCAGGATGAAGCTGTCGCAGACAATGATTTTAAAGCAGGCAAATGTGATGGGGTATTTATGACCGCCATGCGTGCTCGCCAATACAATAAATTTGCAGGCTCGATTGATGCTTTAGGTGGTGCGCCAAGTAATGCGATTGCACAACGTGCCATCAGCTTTGCTTTAGATCAACGTAATGAAGCGAAAATGGTTACCAATTTAGGTGGCAAGAAATATGAAGTTGCGGGTATTTCACCTTTAGGTTCGGCCTTTATTTTTGTGCGCGACAAGAACATCAGCTCGATTGAAAAAGCAGCAGGGAAAAAGTTTGCGGTATTGGGCTATGACGATGCACAAAAAATTATGGTGCAGCGTGTCGGTGCGCAAGCTGTCATTTCTGATGTATCTAACTTTGTGGCGAAATTTAACAATGGTCAGGTCGATATGGTCGGTGCGCCTGCCTATGCGTACAAACCTTTAGAAATCTACAAGGGTTTAGGTAATCACGGGGCGATGTTTAACTTCCCTGTATTACAAGTGACCGCAGACTTTGTGATTCGCCCTGAACAATTCCCTGCGGGCTTTGGGCAAAAATCACGAGATTGGTTTGTAAAAAATCTGCCTAAAGCGATGAGTATGATTAATCGTTTAGAAGGTGAAATTCCAGCCAAATATAAAATGAACTTGAGCGCAGAAGATAAAACTAAATATCAAAAAATGCTACGTGATGGACGTATGGATATGACCAAACGCGGTATTTATGACCCTGCCATGATGAGTGTGTTAAAACGCGCTCGTTGTTCTGTCGAAAAAACCAATTTTGAATGTTCACTAGGTGGTGAATAGATTGATTTTTAATAAAAAAGCCTAGATCTCTAGGTTTTTTATAATGAAAGATTCGTCAATTGAGCCATATCAGCCAAAAAATCAAAATTCGCTAATCTGAGCTTGATAAAAGAACAGTGATACTAAATTGAAGGTTTGGATCAACTGTGCGCAGAAAAACAAAAAATGGAAGGAACTAGAAATGAAACAATGGACGCAAGCTTTATTATTTGGCGCAGGCTTATCTTTAGTCGCTAGTGCAGCGCAGGCCAAACAAGTGGTCTGTGTATTCGATTTGGTCGGTAAAAACGGTGATGTCTATAACTTAATGCAAGACTATCAATTGGCGGCCAAAAACTGGGGTGCAGAGATTGAGTTACGCGTAGGTCAAAACGAAGGCGTGATTGCAGAAGATTTTAAAGCAGGAAAATGTGATGGTATTAGTGTGACGGGCATGCGTGGTCGTCAATTTAACCATTTTACAGGCTCATTGGATGCAATTGGCGCGATTCCAGATTTAAAACTGGCAGTCAAAGTCATGCAAGGTTTGGCAAGTCCTGCTTTCGCCAAATATATGCGCAATGGTCAGTATGAAGTCGCAGGTGTCATTCCTGTGGGTGATGCCTTTTTGATGGTGAATGACCGCAGTATTAATAGTGTCGCCAAAGCCGCGGGGAAAAAAATTGCTGTTTTAGATTATGACCAAGCGCAAAAAATTATGGTACAGCAAATTGGTGCGCAAGCAGTCAGTGCCGATGTCACCAATTTTGGCAGTAAATTTAACAATGGTCAGGTCGATATTATTGGTGCGCCTGCTGCAGTATTCCGTCCTTTGGAACTACATAAAGGCTTAGGCACTAAAGGCGCGATTGTGAATTATCCAATTTTACAGGTCACGGGCAATATTATTATCCGCCCAGATAAATTCCCTGCAGGTTTTGGGCAAAAATCACGTGAATGGGTGAAAGGGCAGTTACCACGTGCCTTTGGTATTTTAGGCAAAATGAAAGCCGATATTCCTGCAAAATATTGGATGCAAGTGCCTGCAGCAGATCAACCGGGTTATCAAAAAATGATGCGTGAATCGC
This sequence comes from Acinetobacter sp. YH12120, assembly GCF_013418795.1. Lineage (NCBI taxonomy): Bacteria > Pseudomonadati > Pseudomonadota > Gammaproteobacteria > Moraxellales > Moraxellaceae > Acinetobacter > Acinetobacter sp. YH12120. The sequence goes on from NZ_VPBI01000019.1 coordinate 40,048, forward strand.
GGATTGATTTAACTAAACGTGGTGTTTATGACAAACGCATGATGAAATTATTGTGGCAATTCCGCTGTAAAGAAGCGCCAACCAATTTTGAATGTGGCTTGCAGGACGAAAATTACAAATAATTGGAGAATCTTGAGGTAATTACTCAGAATTCACTTTAATTCTGCATCACCGTCCCAATATTGAGTATGCTATACTTGATAAGTGGTCTTTTTGCAGAAAAGACATCTGAATTGTACCTGAGGAAAATCCATCATGAATGCCCAAGCACTTGAGCTCACCGACAACGCTGCTAAAAAAGTTCGCCAATTGCGTGACAGTGAAGGTAATCAAGACTTAATGCTACGTGTATATGTGACAGGTGGCGGTTGTTCAGGATTTTCTTATGGCTTTAACTTTGCGGAAAGCCAAAATGAAGATGATGCAGAATTTGTGAATGGCGATGTAAAAATGCTGGTCGATTCACTCAGCTATCAATATTTAGTTGGCTCGGTAGTGGACTATATTGAAGGCTTGGAAGGTTCGCGTTTTGTGGTACAAAACCCGAATGCAACCACGACTTGTGGTTGTGGTTCTTCATTCTCAATCTAAGTATGATTTAAATATTTTTGAGTATCAGCATCTGAAAAAGTAGATTGATGCACTCAAAATGATCAAAGCCTTTCCTATATAGAAGAGGAAAGGCTTTTTTGTTGCTACTGATCTGGTTTAAAAGTGCATCCTTAAACCAAAGTCATGGTACCTAAAATGCGATCACCTTTAGCCCCTGTGACCGCAGGTAAATTGCCACTTAATTGCTGACAAAAACGCATTGCCAACCAAGCAAAGGCGGTGGCTTCGACCCATGTTGGGTTTAGCCCTAAATCGGCTGTACTTTGTACAGTCCATTGATGTTTGCGCAAACGCCAGCGCAATTGCTCTAGCAAATAAGAATTATAGGCACCACCGCCACAGACATAGACTTCACCTGTATCCATGCCTGAACGATAAATGGCTTTTTTAATCGCGCGGGTGGTGAGCTTTAATAAAGTCGCTTGAATATTTTCAGGATTATCTTCCAGCTCGTCATATTCCACATCATTGCGCCAATCGGCAACCTGTTCATCTAGCCATTCCAAGTTAAAGTCTTCGCGCCCTGTACTTTTGGGTGGTTCTTTAGAGAAAAAAGCATGGGCTTGTAAACGATCTAACAAGCTGCGAATCGGATGTCCATACGCAGCCCAATTGCCATTTTCATCATAAGGTTGTCCTGTGTAACGCTCACACCAAGCATCCATTAAAATATTGGCAGGCCCTGTATCAAAACCCGATACTGCTTCGGGCTGTCCTGCAGGCAACAAACTGACATTGGCAATGCCGCCTAAATTTAAAATTACCCGATGAATACTCGGATGTTGGAATAAGTTTTGATGGAAAGCGGGCACTAACGGTGCGCCTTGTCCGCCTGCAGCCATGTCACGACGACGAAAATCTGAAATTACAGGAATTTGGGTAATTTCGGTGATGATGTTCGGATCACCAATTTGTAAAGTAAAAGCATGTTCAGGACGATGACGAATGGTCTGGCCATGCGAACCAATCGCTTTAATTTGAGATTTATCCAGTTTATTTTTTTCAATCAGGCTATTAATACCATGTCCAATCATGGTGGCTAAAGCCACATCTGCCTTGCCCATGCGGTCAATTTCATTGTCACCTGGCAAAGTCAGTGCCATGAGTTCGTCACGTAAATCGGGATCAAACGGCAAAGTCAGGGTCGCGTGGAGTTGCAGTGGATCAAAAGAAGCAGCAACAAGATCGACACCATCCATACTTGTGCCCGTCATTACCCCAATATAGATCGCTGTCATGGTTATTCTATAGCCTGCAATATGCTGAAAAAGTGTTAGTATATCGCACAAATTGAATAACTGATGTGTTTGGATTTCGTGATGTCAAATTTCCTGCCGGCTGAAGAACAACTTGCTCTCATTCAACGAGGCACGCATGAAATTATTTCTGAAGAAGATCTTCTAAAGAAATTAAAAGAGAATCGTCCTTTAAAAATTAAGGCGGGGTTTGACCCGACTGCACCTGATTTACACTTGGGGCATACGGTATTAATCAATAAATTAAAAGTATTCCAAGACTTAGGTCACGAAGTATTTTTCTTGATTGGCGATTACACTGCCATGATTGGTGACCCAACAGGTAAAAGTGCTACACGTCCGCCGTTGTCACGTGAAAAAGTCTTGGAAAATGCCAAAACGTATCAGGAACAAGTTTTTAAAATTCTTGATCCAAATAAAACCAAAGTGGTGTTTAACTCTGAATGGTTTGCAACAAAAACTGCAGCAGACTTAATTCAGTTGGCATCGCAGCAAACCGTAGCGCGTATGTTGGAACGTGATGACTTCACCAAGCGTTATAACAACCAGCAACCGATTGCGATTCACGAATTTTTGTATCCGTTGGTACAAGGTTATGACTCGGTGGCATTACAAGCCGATGTAGAATTGGGCGGTACAGACCAGACCTTTAACTTGTTGATGGGACGTACCTTGCAAGGTCGTTATGATCAGGAAGCGCAAGTTTGTATTACTGTGCCAATTCTTGAAGGCTTAGATGGCGTGAATAAAATGTCTAAATCTTTAGGCAACTATATTGGCGTATTTGATGCACCGGGTGCGATGTATCAAAAAGTCTTGTCGATGCCTGATAGTCTGATTGAGCGCTATTTTGAGTTACTCAGCTTCAAGTCGATGGATGAAATTGAAATTTTGCTTAAAGAAATGGCAGAAGGTCGTAATCCGCAAGAAATCAAAAAGATTTTGGCACTCGAATTGGTTGAGCGTTTCCACGGCAGCGAAGCCGCAGCCAATGCCCATAAAGGTGCGGGTAATATTATTACCGAAGGTGAATTACCTGAAGGTACGCCAGAAGTAACAATTTCACGTGCTGAATTTGGTGGTGAATTATTTATTGCTTCTATTGTACGTGCTGCAGGTTTAACTAAAAATGCTGCACAAGCCAAAGATGCTGTGGCACGTGGCGCAGTAAAAGTGGATTGGAATGTGGTCGACGCAGGTTTCTCGGTCAAAGAAAACGCAACACACATTATTCAGGCGGGCAAAAAAGCCATTGCCAAAGTCACATTTACGGACTAGGTCCATTCTAAGTGATTGAAATAAAAGCAGGCTTCGGTCTGCTTTTATTTTCTGTTTGGTATATTAATTATATGAATAAGTAAATTCAAAAAAAACCTTATAAAAACAACACTTAAATTTTGCCAAGTAGCTTGCATTTTTGCTCAGTTATGTATAAGATTTACCCATCTAGACACAGTGTACAAAACAGATCTAGAGGGTACTTATAACTATAGCTCCACAATTTACAAGTCCCTTCCCCAAGGGACTCTTTTTTTCGTATAACTATAATAATGATATATGGATCGCATATAGATTCAACTCCGAGGGAGAGATTTTGGGAGAGATCTCTTTCTTTTTTTTGCCTCTAGTTTTGTTGTGGTTTATATCTAAAGGTAAAATGTAAGATTACTTCTCTTTGTTTTATAAAAATTTTCTTAAAACTTTAAGACCTAAATTCAAAATTCAAAGCTAAAGCTACTTTTATACGGCAAAACCTCTTGTAGGTAGTGCATGTGGATGGCGCGATCTAAACTTGCCGAATAGAAGAGTAGGTTTGTCAACTTGAAGTCGGTAATGCAAATGCTAAGCATCAACTTTGAATTAACGGACAAAACCACCAAGCTGACATGAAATCAATGCTAGATGTACGCCGTATGTAGGAATATTATTTTGGATAATGCAAAAGCATTTTTAACTGAGATGTAAAATTTTTTAGATGTCGTAAGATGAAACGAATCATATACATTGGCAATCGTTGATTGCAGTCTTCAAAACTTGACCGATTTGAACCCATAAAAGTATGGATAAAAAAAGTCTTCTCTGCATTGTAGAGGAGAGTTTTTATTTAAATTTGATGAAAAAATAGCTAAAAAATTAAAAAACCAAGCATTTTTGTAGAAAAAAAATACATACGTGAAAAATATTCTAATTTGGGGCTTGCAAAGATTTTGAAATCCCCTAGAATGCACCCATCCCGACGCGAAACAGCCTACGAACTTAGCTTACAGGGTTAAGTTGTTAGAAGTGTTTTGTGTTAAAATTTCTGCTGACGAGGCAGAAATTAAGATCATTAAGAGATTATGAAGAACAACTTGTGTGGATTTTTACTGATTGATTGATCGAACATATTTCATTGATTGATTGGTTTAAATTACTCGAAGTTTATTTGAGCGAAATTTAAGTCAGAAAATTGATGAGCCAGATTTGGAAGTTTAGATTAAAACTTCAAAATGATTTTAACTGAAGAGTTTGATC